>JAKLHG010000230.1 GCA_022710255.1 Candidatus Hydrogenedentota bacterium | reverse complement strand
GCATGTACAAGGAACTTCCCGGGGCGCCTGCCATCGTTAATGGCGGTGCCAACATCCCGGAGTACGACCTTGCCGTGCTGGTGGATTGCGGGCGTCTTGCCCGGCTGGGTGAAATCGCCGATCTCGTGCTGCCCGGCCGGCGCCTCCTGATTTTTGATCACCACGCGGAACCGGGCGAGGCGGGCGCTTCGGGCATCGTGGACGCCCGATACGCCGCCACGGGGGAAGTCATAGCGGAGCTGTTCCATGCCGCACAGCTGCCCTTCACCCTGGACGCCGCCGCGTGCCTGTATGCCGCCGTCGCCTCCGATACCGGCTGTTTTCGATTTTCCAATACCACCGCCCTCAGCCACCGTCTTGCCGCCGAGTGCATCGAGGCGGGCATCAACGTCGGCCTGCTGAACCAGCGCTTTTTCAACGACATGCGTGCCGCCAAATTCGAGATGATGCGGCGTGCTCTGGCGCGCGTGGAGACGCATTTCGACGGGGCTGTTGCCCTGTCCTGGCTAAATGAAGAAGATCTGCGCACCGTGAACGGCAGTCCCGAAGACGCGGAAAACCTGATTAATCTCTGGCAGGCGGTGGAAGGGGTGCGGGTCGCCGCGCTCCTCAAAGCGTTTGAACCCGGGGTTACCCGCGTGAGCCTCCGGTCGGACATCAGTTTTGACAGTGCCCTGTTCCTGCGCGATTTCGGCGGCGGGGGACATGCCCGCGCCGCGGGCGCCACCCTGGAGATGCCGCTGGATCAGGCTCGCGAAACCCTGCTTGCCGCACTGGCCCGTCAGGAAGGCATGACCGGGAGTGCCTGAGAACCCCACCCGCCGTACCCGGAAAACACCGTTTCATGGGAGTCTTTCAACACTATGCAGTTTGACGGAATTCTTCTTGTCGACAAGCCCCAGGGCATGACCTCGCACGATGTGGTGGATGTGTTGCGCAAAGTGACGGGTCTGCGGCGGATTGGCCATACCGGCACCCTCGATCCGCGGGCAACCGGCCTGCTGGTTATGTGCCTCGGCCAGGCGACGCGCCTGTCCCAATACCTGTCCGGCCTGGACAAAACCTATGAAGGCGCCATGCAACTGGGCGTGACGACCCGGTCCCATGATTTGGATGGCGAAGTGGTAGAGGAGCGGCCCGTGGATCCCGGCTTAAGGCGGGAGGGCCTTCAGGCGGTCTGCAACCGCTTTATCGGCGATATTCAGCAGGTCCCGCCCATGGTCAGCGCCATCAAGATCGGCGGGAAGCGCCTGTACAAACTGGCGCGGCAGGGACAGGAAATTGAGCGGCCGGCCCGCGCCATTACGGTCCACGCCTTTACGGTCACCCGATGGGAACCGCCCTACGCCGATTTGATCGTGTCCTGCACAAGCGGTGCCTATGTGCGCACCTTGTGCCATGACGCCGGTCAATTGCTGGGCTGCGGCGCCGTGCTTTCCCGGTTGCGCCGCACGCGCGTGGGCAATTATGACATCGGCGGGGCGCTTTCGCTTGACGCCTTTCAATCGCCGGAAACAGTGGAACAGCGCCTGGTGTCCATGGACAACGCGCTGGACCTGCCCGTGGTGATTGTAGACCGGACACAGGAACAAATGATCCGGACGGGCGGTACCGTGTCCGGCCAGGACATTGAAAGCGCCGCGTCCGGTCACACCGGCCTGGTGCAGGTGAAAAGTAAACGGGGCAAACTCATCGCCCTTGCCCTGACCTGTCCCTCTGCCGCGGGACCGCGCATACAACCCAAAAGCGTGTTCGCGCCCTGATCGCGGCGTAAGGGAGTCTTTTCCGTGCACACCATCGAGGACATAAGAATCACCGCGGAAGTTTTCGACCATACCGTCGTGACGGTCGGTTGTTTTGACGGGGTCCATCTCGGCCATCAACAAATCATCCGCGGCCTTCTTGAAGAAGCCCGCGCCCTCGGCGGCACGCCCGCCGTCATGGTCATTGAGCCCAATCCGAGGCTGTTCTTTTCTCCCGAACACGCGCCCAATATTCTGACGCCTCCCGCCGTCAAGAATCGGCTCCTGGAAGCATTGGGTGTGCAAGTGCTTTATACCCTGCCCTTTGACCGGCAGACCGCCGCCCTGAGCCCCGGCGAATTCGTGAAAACCATCCTGCTGGAACGCTGCCGCGCCGAAGTATTGGTGGTCGGCCATGATTTCGCTTTCGGCCGGCATGCCGAAGGGGATTTTGATGTTTTGCAGGCCATGGCGCGCGATTGCGGATTCCGCGCGCGGCAGGTAGCGCCCCTTACCGTAGACGGGCAGCGCGTCAGCAGCACCTTGATCCGCGAACGCGTGGTCCAGGGGGAGATTGAAGATATCGAAGTCTACCTGGGGCGCAAGTTTTCCATGAGCGGAACCGTGGCATCCGGCGGCGGTATCGGCCGGACGCTCGGTTTCCCCACGGCCAATCTCGAGCTGGACACGGGCGCCGTCCCGGCCCACGGCGTGTATGCCGCCGAAGCCTGGACCGGCGGGCAGCGCTACAAGGCCGCCGTCAATATCGGCATCGCTCCTACCATTCGGGGCACCCGCCGCGTTATCGAAGCGCACCTGCTCGATTTTTCAGGCAGCCTGACGGGCCGGGAACTGGAACTGGTGTTTCACCGGCGCCTGCGTCCCGAAAACAAATTCTCCTCTCATGACGACCTGATACGCGCCATCGCCGCCGATGTCGAAAAAGTGCGCGCCCTGCTGGATTGAATAAAGTCCGCGTTCATCGATCGGTCTGATCGGACCGATCCGCCGGATCAGACATGCCTTTCAAAACTACCGGTGCACCCGGAATACCAGGTCGCCTTCCCGCGAAGAACGGGGGCTTTCGGTGCCTCCCTCGTCGGCGAGGTTGTCGCCGATGCTGTAGATCACGTACCCTTCACCCTCGCGCCGGTAGCGCAGCGGTTGTTCATCATAGGGGTCCGGGGGCACCTTGTCGAGGTATCCCGGCACCAGGGCCTCCAGATGGTCCGGCGGCGCGCCCTGGGCAACACGGTACCGTTCAATAGCGGCGGCGACGGCGCCCTGGTCCAGCCGGGTTTCATAGGCGGCATTGGCCTCAATTACCCGGCCCAGGGCAGGCAGTAGTATGTCGCTCAGGCTGGTTAAAACGGACCCGCCCCCCGCTTCGAGATCGGGAAAGGCGTTTCGGGCCTCCGCATAGGGCATACGGGCGGCTTGGATCAGCCTCTCCATGGAGTCGAGATAGTAGTCCCGGTCCTGGGTGAACCATCCAAAGGCATTGGCGGTCCGCACCACAGTTAACGACGCGCCGGGCAACACTTCTTCCAGCCAGTTTATGCGGGCATTCATGAATCTGGCCGGGTCGTTAAAAGCCTCGAACCCGAATACCCGTTCCGTGATAAATGCGTTGGCCAGCGCCTCGGGGTCGTATTCCGACGCGAAGAAGCGTTGAAAGTGCGACAGCTGCGCGTCAGTGTACGTTATCCGGCCCAGGGTTTCCGCCAGCGTGGCCAGGGCGATATGGCTGCAGGCCTTTCTGACCAGGAACGATATCAGTAAGTCCTCCTGCTGCAGCGGTCGGGGGATTGCCATGGCCGTGGTCAGCGCATGGAACGCCCCGTCCACATCGCCCACCAGCGCCGCATAGGTGGCTGCCGCCTGCAACAGGCGCACCGCGCACCGTGTTTTGGCCAGGTGCGGCAGCTCCATCTCGAACCCTTTGGAATAATCAAGGGAATACCCGCCCGGCGGCAGCAGGGCCGCCTCATGTAACAGTTCCAGAAGGTCCCCGTATTTCTCGAGGTGAACCCTCAATTTTTCCTGGTCCTCCGGCGAAATGATGCCTTCCTTGTGCAGGCGCACCAGGATATCCATGATTTCTTCCTCGTCCGGTCCTTTGAACAGTGCTTCGAAGTCTCCCGAGCCTTGTGCCTGGAGGCCGGCTGAAGTCCGCTCGGGCATTTCGGAAGTGTTTTCCGGTGAACCTTCCGGGATAATGGGAAGGTCTTCCCCGGAAGGTTCGTCCGTGCCTGGTTCTCCCTCTTGAACGTCATCGGGAACCGGGGGGTGCTTCTTCAACCTTATCAGTTCTTCCAGCGTGGCGGGACTGCCTTCCGCGCGTATCGCCGCCAGCCGGACGGCGTAATGCCGGTCCGAGTAATATTTCGCGGTAAAGAACACGACCAGGGGGCAGAGGAGGATGACACCGGCGATCAGCAGGATGCGGCGTTGCCGCCCCTGCCAGGGCGTGCGTGTCCGGGAACGTTGAGGGCGGTCTGTTGTCATGGCATAAGGTCCTGTATCTTGGAGGAAGTCCTTTATAGTATACCGCTTTTCGTAGTGGTGGAACGTACGGGCAGCCGAGCGCATCGGGAGGGCACAATATCTCCAGGAAACATGTAGGCGCTTGGAACCATTTCGCTGACAAGTTATTATGAGTTCAGTTTCTTACCACGAGGAGCGTTATGCCCCAGTTTAGGCGCTTACGGCCATTTCACTGACAATTAATTATGAGTTTGAAATACTGGAAACGCCGGCATCCTGCCGGCCTCTTTGGCGCATAAATGTCTCCTGCCGGCAGGATGCCGGCGCTCCCAGTAACACAATACAAAGATAGTTGCGCCGCAGGCGGCGCTTCTTCTGGGCGAAGTCCCAGACGAAGCATAGTAGATTATCGGCCTGTAAGACCTATAAAAAACAAGAAATGAAACATGGTAAAAACCAAACATCTCGTCATTGCGAGCGAAGCGAAACAATCTCAGTATAAAACAATCTTCTTTCGGATGAGATTGCTTCGCTTCGCTCCTAAGAAACGCATCCTATAACATGGTGTAAACTTGAGATATAACAAAACCGATCTTTACCTCGTCATTGCGAGGAACGAAGCAATCTCATCGTAAAACGGACCTGGTGCAAACCAGATTGCTTCGTACCTCGCAATGACGATCAATAACCTTTGGCTAACACGTAATCGTATTGCTCGCGTACTCGAAACCCATGACCACGTTTCTTTCAAAATAGACGCCGATGCGTCGGCGTGACCTGCTCGCAATGACGAGTGACTGGGTTGCGGGCATAGTACGCGCTGGTTCAAGAATCCAAAAACAACGCGTCATTCCGGTTTTTCGCGGTGGGAAAAGGATGTGTAGCGGAGCGGGTGCCAGGCCGCGAATAGACCGGAATCCAATTCCTGAGGCCGTGGATGCGGGATTGGCCGCCTTCGTTGTGTTTTTCGAGAAGGGAACCGGGTATTCATTGCAGCGGGCCCAATCTGGATTCCGGTATTTTTTGCGTTGTCCAGTACCGTTGGACTAAACGGCTTCGCCGTGGATATTTACATATATCGTCTTCCGACCTTTCCATCTCCAACCACCCAATAGTCCCCTGTCATCGCTTTTGCTCGATGCTGGTACACCTTTATTTCTTCTTCCGGACCATATCTGGCAGGGCGTGTGCGCTTGGCTGTTCCGGGCTTCGCCATTGCATCGCAGGCTCGCAGGCGCATGATTTTCAGCGGCAAAGCCGGTAGCTTAACCTTAATTTAAATTTAGTGAATATAAATACTTTTGATTTTGTTATCCTGAAGGTAAGACGTTAAAAGCAACCCGTTAATGTGGGATACAAGGTGACATGTTAAATCGTGCAAACATAGTTACAGCCCTTGCTGTCGTATCACTCGTGCTGCTGCCCTCGGCGAAAGCGTTGGCCTGTCACTGCCCGCCGGTCTGTGCATCTTGCGCCCCGACTGAAGAAACGCCTCCCGCAAGAGGGGACATGGACCCGTGTCTGCACGTATCGTCCAGTTGCTGTGGAGACCCGAAGCACTTATGGGAGGCGGCGCCTTCCGCATGTTCTATGGATTTAATGGATGCGACGGTATGTCTGTGTCCGCCGGGCGTCCTGTTCATGGTCCACCCCTCCCGTGATGCCGGGCATTCCGGTACGGCGGGAGGACATGATAGCCTGGCGCTATCGAAGGGGAGCCCGGTTGTCTTGGATTCCGACCTCCCCGCGGCTTTACAGGCACGATTGTTTTCTAAGAACACAATTTGCCCTCATCTTATGTACTGCATTTTCTTATGCTGATGGTGTTACAGGATTTGTTCAGTAGTAAGCAACAAAAATCAACCGTAGAAAACAAGAAAAATCAACTTTAAAGGAAACGAACCATGATGAATAAGACCACCATTTTTGCGCTGGTACTGGTGCTGGCGACGGCCACCTCAATGACCTTCTGGCCGCTGGAAAGTAGTGCCGAGCCTGCACAGGCCAGTGTTTGCTGCGACAAGTGCCCCTGCCCGGAAGGCAAGTGTGAATGTGGCGAAGCCTGCACGGAAGCGTGCCGTAAGGCCTGTGCCGCGTCAGGTGCGTGCCCGGCCGACAAGAGTGCCTGCACCGCCGATGCCGGCAGTTGCGCGTCGAAGCAGGGCAAAGCCTGCCCCGCTTCCGGCAAAGCCTGCACGATGACACCGCCACGGACGGCATGTTGCGCTCGATAGCGCGTGCGCGTCCCTAATCTTTCTGCTTATGCCCCTGATTGGGCGGGCCCGGCAACGGCGCCCGCCCAATCCATTTTATCCTTCCCCCCGT
>JAKLHG010000023.1 GCA_022710255.1 Candidatus Hydrogenedentota bacterium | reverse complement strand
CTGGAGGCGCTGATGCGCCGCATGGACCTGAACGCGCGTCAATGTGCGGACGTGTGGGAAGATCTCGTCAAAAGGCACCCTGACGCCAAAGTACCGGCCACCTATCTTCAAAATGCCGCCGTGCCGCTTCTTTTTCACGGCATGAGCATGGAGCGCGCGGGAGATATGGACGCCGCGTACGAAGCCTACACCCGGTCCTTGAAGAGCAGACCCGACCACGCCCCGGCCTTGTACCGGCTGGGCGCGTTAGAAGCCATGCGAGGAAATGTCGAGGGCGGCGCGGACAAGATGCGGGATGCGGCGAAGCGTGATCCCCAACTGGCAGGTGAAATCGCCCAAAGATGCGCCGAAGCGGCCGCCTATTTTGGCGAACAAAAGCGCTATGAGGCCGCCATTTATCTGAACCAAACCGCCCTGGAAATGTTTCCGGACGACCTCTGGCCCCAGGTCAGGCTGGGGGAATTGTATGAGGTCACCGGGGATTTGGAGGCCGCGCGAAACGCGTATCTCCTGGTGTTGGAAAAAGCGCCGGAATCCCCTCACACCGCCGGAAAACTGGAGGCGTTGATGCGCCGCATGAAATTGGACGCGCGCCAACGTAGGGAAGTGTGGGGAAATCTTGTCAACAGGCACCCTGACGCCAAAGTACTGGTCCCCTATCTTCAACAGAGCGAAGCGGAAAACGAATAAGCGTTTTCAGTTGCCGTGCCAACCGAAAAACTTTGTCGGACTAAACGCTTATCCGACGGGCTCCCACAACCCTGCACTATCGGGTAACATCAGAATCCAAGGTCGCTCCAGTAGCGTACCTTCCTTGGTGCGCCAGAAATACCGCCTACGGCGCTTGTGGTAAGGGGGCGCACCAAGGAAGGTACGCCTATCTGGAGGCCCCTTTCGCATCGAAGAGCGCTATGTTGCTCAATTAAAAGGGGTTATTTGCGCGTGAGCCGGAAAAAAGGCCGCTGCGGAACGATTTTTCCGGCTGAAAAACCATTTTCCACGCTGAAAAACCATTTTCCACGCTGGAAAATCATTTTCCACGCTGGAAAACCATTTTCCACGCTGAAAAACCATTTTCCACGCTGGAAAACCATTTTCCACGCTGGAAAACCATTTTCCACGCGGAAAAATCATGGGTCGCGTCATCCGGTTCGATGGTTTCCCGTGACGCTATGTTCCGGCTTCCGCCGTCCGGATTTCCGTTACGACAACCTTCTGCGGGCGGGGTTGCAATAAACAGGAAGGCTGCCGTACACTGTATCTTGAAAGTTGGAACAGCATTTATGGCGCAACCTGGTGAGGTAAAGGCACGAAAGGCGTGTTCTTCTAATTTCATGGACGAGACGATTGCACATAACCTGAATCAGATTCGCGGCCGGATTGCCGCGGCTGCGGCACGGTCGGGCCGAAATCCGGATGCGATAAAAATAATTGCGGTTACCAAGACGGTAGCCCTGGCGGAGGTTCTCGCGCTCCATGATCTTGGCGTGCGCGATTTTGGCGAGAACCGGGTGGAATCGGCCCGCGAAAAAATTATCGCGGCGCCGCCGGACATCCGCTGGCACCATATCGCGCCGGTGCAGACGCGCAAGGCGCGGGAAATCGTCGCGCTGTTCCGTACGGTGGATGCCATAGACCGCATCAAGGCGGCGGAAGCGCTGCAGCGCCGCTGCGAGGAACAGGACAAGACCCTGGAAACGTTGATGGAAGTCAATGTTTCCGGGGAGGCCTCCAAGCACGGTTTTGTGCCGGAATCCTTGAAGGATGCGCTCAGAGAAATGGCGCCCTTTGACCGGTTGCGCGTGACGGGCCTGATGACGATGGCGCCATTCGATGCGCCGGAGGCCTTGTTGCGCCGCTGTTTCCGGACATTGAATTCCCTTTGTGATGACACCGGATTGCCGGAACGCAGCATGGGCATGACGGATGATTTTGAACTGGCGGTCGAGGAAGGTTCCACCCAGGTGCGCATTGGCCGTGCCCTGTTTGTATGATACAGCGGAACAAGGAGCGCTGGGACTTCGAGGATGCCCGGCGCCGAATTAAACAAGGTGAATATTGTAATGAGTCACAATTTTGAGACATTACGTGAAGAGGCCCTTGCCCGGATTGCCGCCGCCGAAAACCTGCAGGCGCTGGACGAAGTCCGGGTCGCTTTTCTGGGACGCAAGGGCACTGTGTCGGAGATCATGCGGGGCCTTGCCCAGGCGCCTCCGGAAGAGCGCAAGGAAATCGGCCAAAAGGCAAACGCACTTAAGGATGCGGTGGCGGCAGCGCTGGAAGCGCGTAAGACGGAACTCGACGCGGCGCTGCAGCAGCACAAAGCGCGGGAGGAAAGCGTGGACCTGAGCCTCCCGGGAAGAGGTATCCCCAGCGGCCATGTGCATGTAATCAATCAAATCATGGAAGAACTCATCGCCATCTTTACGCAGATGGGATTCCAGGTGGCGCTTGGCCCGGATGTGGAAACGGAGTATTATAATTTTGATGCCCTGAACACACCCGATGACCATCCAGCCCGGGATTCTCATGACACGTTTTTCGTGAAGCCGGGAGTCGTACTGCGCACGCAGACCTCGCCGGTTCAAATACGCGTCATGGAGCGGACCCCGCCGCCGGTGGCAATTGTGGCGCCCGGACGCGTATACCGGGTTGACCTGGATGCCACCCACAGCCCCATGTTCGTTCAGATGGAAGGACTCCTCGTGGACAAGGGCATTACCTTCGCCGATCTCAAGGGCACCCTGGTGCATTTCATTCACGCCTTTTTCGGCCCGGACATACAGATGCGTTTCAGGCCGCACTTCTTTCCCTTTACGGAGCCGAGCGCCGAAGTGGACATCTTATGGACCGCGCGGGACCGGCACTCGGGGGAAACGAAGAGCAAATGGCTTGAAATACTCGGCTGCGGCATGGTACATCCCCAGGTGTTTAAAAATGTTTCCTATGACTATGAGGCCTATTCCGGATATGCTTTCGGCCTTGGCCTGGACCGTATCGCCATGGTGCGCCACGGTATCAGCAGCATCACCCACCTGTATGAAAACGACTTGAGATTTCTGGAGCAATTCTAAGATGAAGATATCACTCAATTGGCTCAAAGAACTGGTGCCCCTGGAGGTTACGACGGAGGAACTGGCGGAACGTCTAACCATGCTCGGGCTGGAAATCGAAGCGATCACGGAGCCCGGTAAAGAAATAAGCGAGATTTATGTGGGCCGCATTTTAGAGATGCAGCCCCACCCCGACGCGGACAAATTGGTGGTATGCAAGACGGATATCGGCCGAAACGAGCCGCTGCAAATTGTCTGCGGCGCAATCAACATGAAGCCGGGGGATATGGTGCCCACGGCCATTGAAGGCGCCACTCTGCCCGGCGGTTTCAAGATAGGGGGCCGCAAGATGCGCGGCGTCCAGTCCCAGGGCATGATGTGTTCCGCCCGGGAACTGGGGCTGGGCGAAGACCACAGCGGCCTGATGATTCTTGACCCCGATACACCCATCGGCCTTGATATCCGCCCCGTGCTCGGATTGGACGATTTCATCTTTGAAATCGAGGTGACCCCCAACCGGGGCGACTGGGCCGGCATGATTGGCGTTGCCCGGGAACTGAGCGCCTATTATGGTCTGCCATTGCGGTTGCCCGAAATCAAGATCAAGGAATCCGGCGCGGCCGCGTCCTCGCTTTCCTCGGTTACCATTGAAGACCCGGACCTGTGCCCGCGGTACACAGGCCGCATCGCGCGCAACGTGGTGATTAAACTGTCGCCGCCCTGGTTATGTGCCCGATTGATCGCGGCGGGGCTGCGTCCCATCAGCAATGTGGTGGACATTACAAATTATATTCTGCTCGAGACAGGACAGCCGCTGCATGCTTTCGACTTTGAAAAATTGGCGGAGCACCGGATCGTGGCGCGAAAGGCGCGGGCCGGCGAAACGATTACCACCCTTGACGGCGAAAAACGCGCGTTAGCGGAAGATATGCTTGTGATTGCCGATGCCCGCATGCCCCAGGCGGTGGCAGGCATCATGGGCGGCGCGGACAGCGAGGTGGATGACAATACAAAACAGGTCTTCCTCGAAAGCGCCTATTTCGATCCGCGTTCCATACGGCGTACGGCCAAAAAGCTGGGTTTGCTGACGGAAGCCGCCCAGAACTTCCAGCGCGGCGCCGATGCGGACATGGCCGTTTATGCGCTGAACCGCGCGGCCATGCTCCTTCAGGATCTGGCGGAGGCCGAGATCGCCCCGGGTATCCTGGATGAATACCCGCAGCCGCAGGACCGGGGAAGGGTTACCCTGCGCTATGCCCGCACGGAAGCCCTGCTCGGTGTGGCGATCGACCCAACGAGGCAAAGCGCCATTCTGGAGGGCTTGGGTTTTAAAGCCCTTGAACAAGAGCCGGAGCAATGCTCCTTTGCAGTCCCCGGTTGGCGTCATGATGTGGCGCACGAGGCGGACCTGATTGAGGAGGTTGCCCGCCATTACGGCTATGACAACATACCGGTCACCATGCCCTCCATACGCCAGTCGGCGCACGTGTTCGCGCCACAGGACCGCACCGTGCGGGAACTCCGCCATTTCCTGGCTGCGCAGGGGCTTACGGAGGTCGTGAACTGGTCTTTCGGCGGCCGGGAAAATGAACGACGTTCCGAGGCTGCCAGGGAAGACGAAATGGTCCTCCTGCAAAATCCGCTTTCCGAAAACTACGGCGGCATGCGCACCTCGCTGCTGCCCTCGCTCTATGGCACGGCCGCTTATAATCAGAAACGCGGGGCGCGCACCATCGCCGTTTTTGAAATAGGCCCGGTATATCACGCCGTTGAAGGACAATCGCTGTCCAGGGAGCCTGTTCATCTTGCCCTGCTGCTTGGTGGTGTGACCGCTGAAAATTGGGCCCTGCGCGAGCGGCCTTTTGACTTTTATGATATCAAGGGATACTTACAGCGAATCGGGGACTTTTTTCGCCGGGAACTGCTCCTGGATGCCCTAAATAGCCGCGCGTTTCAGTCCGGCCAAGGCGCTATCGTCAAGTTGAGAAAAACCGGATTGGGACAGTTGGGCAAGACCGCGCCCCCCGTAACGCGCGACTTCGATTTGCCCGAAAACACCTATGTGCTGGAAATAGATTTGGAGCCATTGCTGGCCGCCCCCATGCCCCCTGCCCAATTTGAAGACATTCCCCTCTACCCGGCCTCGTTACGTGACCTCGCTGTTATCATGGACAGGGACTTGCCTGCCGAAGCGGTTGTAAAGTCTGTTAAAAGCGCCGGCGGTTCTCTCTTGAAAAAGGTGAACATTTTTGATGTCTATCGCGGGAAGCCGTTGCCGCCGGATAAGAAAAGCATCGCGGTCAGCCTGGTGTTCCAGTCGTCGGAACGAACGCTGACCGATACGGATACGCAAAAAGCGCTGGACCGCATTATCGCGGTACTTACCAAAGAGTGTGGAGTGGAACTGCGATGAATCCTTTCGCCCAAAACCAGTACGACAGGATAAAAGAGGAAATAAAAAAATTGTCGGCGGACTTCGACGAGTACGAGAACCGCCTGGAGCGGGCTGAGAAAGAAAAGGAACTCAAGATCCAGGAGTGTTGGATTGCCACCAACAAGGCGAATGCACTTCGGGAAACATTGGAGTCCATGCCGCAACTCAAAACGGAAAACAAGCAGCTTCGCAAAAAGAACGCGGAAGCCCTGGCTCACGCCCGAAGTATGCTTGTGTATGCCAAGACCATATCCGGAGCCATTGACCTATGAGCCCTGAACAAGAGACTGTCCCCGTAAAAATAGGGACCATTTCGCTTAACGTGCCGGTTCACCGCAACCGGGAAGTGACCGTTGAAATCGCCCGCCGCGTGGGGAAAAAATTTTCCAGAATCGAAGAGGAAAGCGGCAAGATGAACACATTGAATTTCACTGTACAGACAGCCTACGAATTTGCCGCGGAACTTTATGACCTGGAAGAACAATACAGCGAGGAGACACGGGAATTTAACAAGGCCCTTGAATCCATCGCCTCTCAGCTTAAGATATTGGAAAAGCGGTACCATCTCGTCCCCCGGCATAAAAAGAAAGATGACGAGGAGCCCTTGGAAGGTTAGTTTCGCCGGGGGAACCGATGCCGTTTCCGGTGAAGCTTCAGGGAAACAATCCCGCCGCATGGTCCGCCCTTCCCGCATGCACGCAGGCGAGGAACACGAAAGGCGTTTATGGAAGCGTGTCAGCCCCTTCCTCGCACAGAATTCAGAGTTGACCGTCCGGAGCGTCCATAGCGGTGGGCGGTCCGCTTTCCCCGGCGGCGTCAGGAACTTCCGGAAAATCAAAATAACCAGCCCGCCATGCCTTGACCAGCAGTTGTGTGCCACGTCCGTAACTGCGCACCCCTTCCTGAACACCCTGAGACTTCAGGTATTGGTTATAGGCGCGCCAGCTCCATTTCTGGAACCAGTCGATGCGATATCGTTCCTGCGCTTCCCGTATGCGCTGCAGGTCTTGCCTGGCTTGTTCCGGCAATTGTTCGATTGCCGTCTTGCGCTCCGCGGAGGGCAATTGGCGCACCACGTCCAGATAAACATCAAGCGCGACGGCATATTGGGCAAAAGGGTTCTTGGCGCGCAGGCCCGCAATATAACCGAGAAGATTCGTTTCGCCTTCATCGCAAACCCCGGCAATGTGGCCCAATTCATGGGCGGCCACAAAAACGAACGCGGTGTCGGGAAGCCCGCCGTCTACGTGGGGTTCAAGGGTGAAGGGTACGCAAACGCCAGAAGTGCCGTTCATCATGAGCAATCCTGGGGGCGTCGCTTTCACGCGCCCGGGCAGGTGTATTGCACCACCCTCCCATTCGGAAACCGCGTCCTGCATCGCCTGCGCCACAGCCGCGACCGCCCGCCCGATATCGCGGTCCTCCGGTCGGCTTGGTGCGTTCTGCAGAATGATTTGGAGCAGGGCTCCCTTAATTTGACGCAATTCGGCCTCGGAAACGGTTCCATCGTCAAAATTCAGCCGTGTTTCTACGGGCAGGCGGGCGTAACCCATGCCCCAGAAAAGCAGGAACCATAGCCAGACAATCGGGACAATCACCAGTAACCATTTTGGGCCCCAGATGAGTCCGCGCCAGCGGGACATCCCTTTCACCTTTTGACGGTAAACCCAGTTGGCAATCCACAAGGCGAGGAAAACAAGCGGCCCCGCAACGAACACCAAGAGCGCAATTGAAAAAGGGACTGCCCCGGTTATTGGCGTTATGACCGAAGCGATTATCCTGTATGCCCAGCGGGAATAAACATTTTCCACGTGTTCCGGAGAGGGCTGCAGCATATACCAGGCCAGGCACAACAACCACAGTGCCGCCACAACCATAGGTTTCCACGCCTTTCGAAGAGAAGAGGATGGCCTCTTGTCTTCGCTGCCTGCCGCTTCCAAGTCCTGATTCATTGTACAGAAAACTTTCTCTATTGTGTTGATGTCTTATTCCAAACGCGTCCGGCCTCCCATGTCCGATTAATTCGCACAAGTGTTGTCATGTGTGGCCGCTCTTGGCGCCTTCAATAAATGGGTAACACCCCGCAGCGTCAAAGGTCTGTTTGGTAATTACCGCAAACTATGAAGATGGGCCCTCCGGTACCGCCGTCTTTTCCAGAAGTGCCACGATGTTGTGAAGGTTTTCCTGTCGTGCCAGTTCCAGCGGGGTAACACCAAGGACGTCAGGAAGGTCCGCCCGGGCGCCAGCGTCAAGCAGGGCGAATACGAGGTCTTCACGCCCGGACTTAACCGCCTGGTGCAGGGGGGTCATGCCGTTGTCAGTGGACGCAACGGTATTGGGGTCCGCCTTGTTTTCCAGCAAGGCGCGTACAATGGCGGCATGCTTGTTCCGCGTCGCCCGGTACAACGGCGCACAACCGAAAAACTGCGCGTCCCTGTATTGGGGATAAATCTCCAACAGTTTCTTCATAAAAACGATATCATTCCGTTCGGCTGCGCCGCGATACTCGTCAATGATTACCGCCTGCAGGAAGATCATGGTGTTGCGCAGGCCGACTCGTGTCGATGCCTGGGACGGGGTAAGGCCTACCGCCCCGTCCGTGGCGGCCAGGGCGTGTTGTGCCGCGGCCAAAGGCGTTTCGCCCGCATGGTTGCGTGCCGTAAAATCGGCGCCCCGCGCGAGGAGCAGTTTGGCGGTGCGCTGGAAACCGCCCCGGGCAGCCAGGTGCAACGCCATGTCACCGTACTTGTCCGTGACGTTGACATTAACGCCGCGGAGTAAGAACAGTTGCAGGGGGCCCCAGTGACCGTTTCTGGCCCCTGTGTGGAGCGCGTACCTGCCCTCTTTATCCTTTATGAAGAGGTCGGCGCCCTTATCCACCAGTTCCCGCACATTGATGATATGGCCGCGGCTGGAGGCCAGGTGCAGCGGCGCCTCCCCGTTATTGTTTTGGGCGTCAATCAAGGCGCCTTTCTCAATCAGGAAGTTCAGGGGAGCCTCGGAGCCATACCGGGCCGCAATGTGGAGGGGTGTATAGCCGTCCTGGTCGGTACTATTCACCGCCAGTCCACTGTCGGCCAGCCAGGTCACGGCATCGGCGGTTTCGCTGTGGGCGGCGGCAAACATCAAGGTCTGCCCGTTACCATCCACGGGCTCAAGGCTTGCGCCATGCTCCGCCAAAACACGGGCAACCGGGTAATGATCCATAAGGAGGGCATGAAAGAGGGGTGTCCTGCTCGTTTCATCGGCTGCATTCACATCCGCCCCCGCCTCCAGGACCCGTTTTGTAAAGGTGATATTCCCGTTTACGGCCGTCAGGTGCAGCGGGGTGATTCCCTTCTGGTTGGCGGCCCTGCAATCGGCTCCTGCCGCAAGAAGTAAGGCGCCGAGGTCCTCAAAATCTTTTTCGGCCGCCAGGTGGAAGGGGACGTTGCCCTTCTTATCACGGGGATTAACCTCCGCCCCGCGATGTATCAATAGTTCCACCATGGCAATATGATGGGCATCCACGGCGATATGCAGCGGAGTCCAGCGCCGTTTCTCTGTTAATTCAATAGCAGCGCCGTGGTCGAGCAGCAGATTTGCCATGTTCAGTTTGTTTTGTTCCGCCGCCAGGTGAAGGGCGGAATAGGCCTTGGCATTTTTGATATCAATGACATAGCCACGGTCCAGCAAAAACAAGGCAGCCTCGGGCTGTTCAGCATCCACGGCATGGTGCAAGGGGGTTTCGCCACGCAACGACGTGTAACCCAGGTCCGCTCCCTGGTCCAGGAGAAACTGCATCATATCCAGGTTGCCTTCCCGAACCGCCTCGATAAGCATCGTATTACCGTAATGACCGGCATTGCGGTCATTAGGCGTAATGCCGTGTTCAAAAAAGGCCAGCAATATGTCCTTATACCCATTTCTCAAGGCCGCGAACTGGGGAAGGTCTCCGCCCAATACTGGAGCGATAAGGACGTTATGATCCAATAAAAACTTTACCGCTTCCAGCTGATTATTCCCTACGGCGGCGAGCAGGGGGGTGTTGTTGGTGCGTGATATCTTTTCCAGCTGGCTGGGATCATTTTCGGCATATTCCCTTAACGCGCCCATATCCCCTAATCCCGCGTTTATATAGGGATTGGTGTTATGTCCCATGTTTCGGAACAGTGCGGTAATTTCCCACTGTTTCGCCTTTCCTGCGGCCACATAGGCCGGAAAATAAGTACCCCCTGCGGGACTATACAGGGGGTCCGCGCCCAGTTGCACCAAGACCTTGGCGCTTTCAAGGCTGCCTGCTTCGGCGGCCTCATGCAGCGGGGTATATTCTCGTTCATTGATGTCGATAAGCGGGATGCCCCGTTCTACAAGCATGGAGGTGGTATAGACATCGTTGGCGCGGGCTGCCAGGTGCAGGGCCGTGTTACCCAGTGCATCACGGGCGAGCAAATCGGCGCCTGAGTCGGCCAGCACGGAGATAACCTGAGGTTGCCCGGATTCCGACGCAACCAACAATGCATTCTTGCCTTCCTCATTCAGAACGTCATCTTTTTTTCCTCCCTTTATCATTTCCAGCGCGGCATACACCTTGCCAGCTGAAACCGCTTGAAGGAGTGTCTCATAAACGAGGGGGGCGGGCGAAAGCACGGAAGTATTCTCTTCTTCCGTCAGTAGGGGCGGGGTCATTTCCGCAGGCGTCTCAGCAGACGCCATCGAGATTCCCGCGAGAGCGGCGCAGCAAAACAGCGCCATCCCTTTCACGGCAAAGTCCATCATGATGTTCTCCAGAATCAGTAGCGTCCTGCAGCGTTAGTCGTTTACTCTTTCAGAAGTTCTCCCGGATATAACGAGGAGACCGGATAAAAAGTTACCCGCCTGGCGTCAAGGCGTCCACCGGTACGTGGCTACCGAATTTGCGGGTTGCTCCGTACGGAACAAGTACCCATGGCCTGCCACAAGAAACCGTTTGGACTGGCGAGCCGCATTTGCGGCTATCAGCGTAATAGTACCGTCCGGATTGCGGAAGGCAATATGGGCAAACCCGCGGGTTTCGGGCATGAAACTATCGATACGAACCGCGCCGCGTTGAATGAATTTCATGAACTGACCGTACACATAGTAATCATAGCTATATTCCACGGACAAATCATCTTTCAGCTCCACACAGGTTGCGCTGGCATGATGAGGCCCGCGATTCGGCTTGCGATGTTCATCCAGCAAGGTTACCCAGGCGTTATAACTGCGCGACCAATGACTTAAAATACCGATCAGGCTGATGGCGCCTGTGGTACGGAACACGGAACCTTCGGAGAAAAAGATGTCTTTGCCGGGGAACTCCCGTTTCAGGTCGGACTGGGCGTTTACAGTGCCTTCATATAAGTGGAAAGCCGTGCCTTCCACATAGTGGGCGGCTTCCGTGTCTCCGAGTATGGCGCGGGGAAAGTCAAGTGTGTTCCAGTTGGTCCCAACACCAGATGCGCGAGTTGATGCCCTGTTCCTTGAAGAGCGGGCCCAGATGCCCGCGAATAAAATCACGCTGTTCTTCTCCCGTCCACAACGTGGTCGGGTAATCCTTGTGCGCCATGTGGGGCTCGTTTTGAACCGTGATGGCGAAAATGGGGATGCCCTCGGCCGTGTACGCTTGAATATACCGGGTCAGATAGCGCGCGTAGGCGCCGTAAAACTCCGGTTTTACCTTGCCGCCCCCCAGCAGGCCGCTGGTTTTCATCCAGGCGGGTGGACTCCAGGGCGAGGCGAAGAACAGCATATCAGGATTATATTCAAGGGATTTCTTGATGACGGGAAGGAGATAAGCCCGGTCCTTTTCAATGGAAAACCGTATTAAATCCGGGTCCGTTTCTCCCGGCGGCAGATCGTCGTAGGTGTAATAGTCTTCGCCGATAAAGTCGCTGGACCCGATGCACAAGCGCATCAGGTTCATACCGATTCCCTCCTCCGGATGCACAATGCGTTTTATGGCTTCATCGCGCTCGGGTTCAGGTAGTCTGAACAAGTTCTGACAGGTGGCATGGTCCCAGGAAGCGCCCAATCCCAGGATGGCCTGGTAGGTCTGTTCGGTGTTGATGCTGATGGTGTCTATGGGGCAGTCACACGGCTCTTCCCAGCGCAGATCCGCTTCCCGGCTGAGTTGTTTGGCCCCGTTTTGTGTGCTTACCCAGACGGCGACCTCCGAGGGTACGGCCCAGAGTGAAGGCTGGAGGGCGGCGGTGATAACGGCTGTAATCAGGAAATGCATTCCCGCCGACAAATAACGTTTACCAAGGGTGGTCATACCTATCGTTTTTCCTGCACTTGTTGAAGAGTCACCGGCGGGAATCCCGGTCAATCCCGCAACAACCCTGACTTGCGCTTCCGGCGGTTGTCGTAATACACCAGGGCCACCAGTAACGCGCCGACCAGTATCTGCTGCCAGTGGACGTTGATATCCTGAAGATTGCAGAAATTCTGCAGCACCGTCATGATCAGGGCCCCGGCAATGGCGGCAAAAGCGCCGCCCTCACCGCCGGTCAGGCTGGCGCCGCCGATCACGCATGCCGCTATGGCATTCAACTCATACATCTCCCCGGCCGTGGGCGAAGCCACGCTGGTACGTGAGGCCAGCATCATGCCGCCGAAACCGGCGGCGGCGCCGCTGAGGGCGAAGGCAATGATGCGTACCCGGTCCACGGGCAACCCGGAAAGGCGGGCCGCCTCCCGATTCCCCCCCACGGCATACAGGGAACGTCCGAAACGGGTATATTTCAGGATAAAGGCAAAGCAGGCTGCCGTGCCGAACATGAGTCCGGCGGGCAGCCACCAACCCCGGGCGCCCCCCAGCCATGCGAAGGAGCCGGGCAACCCGAATATGGGTGTCGCCCCCGATAGCGTCAGCGCCAGGCCGCGGGCGGCCATCATCATACCCAGAGTGACAATAAAGGGGGGAATGCGGCCCTTGGCGACAAACACTCCATTGACTACACCGCAGAACAACCCGATGGCCGTCCCCAGTAGAATACCGACGAACATGGGCACCTGATGGTCCACCATGGCCATGCATCCGAGAACGCCACTCAAGGCTGCGATACTGCCCACGGACAGGTCTATACCGGCGGTCAGTATGACCGCAAGCTGGCCCACGGCCATGATTCCCACCACCGCCGTACGTTGGGCAACACCTTGCAAGTTGCCCGAGGAGCGGAATACAGGGGACGCCAGGGCCAGCACGATACACAGTGCGGCGAGAATAAAGAGGGGCGAATGTTTGGCTATGAAATTACCCATGCGCGAAATATCCCACAATTGAAGGCTGCCGAAGACCGTTTCGTTCAGATCATCCTGTGAAATACAGGTAGATACTCACGATAATCAGCAACACGATGATCGTGTGTATAATGTCCCAGTGGTTCCAGCTTTCACGAATCTCCCGGCGTCCGGCGTCCGTATTGGCGGCAAAGCATAGATTTTCAATCTGTGCTGCCAATGGAGGCGGTGTCAACAGGCTGAACAACACAAGCGTGAAGCAGCAATACGCGAAGAGGATCACACAAAATATCAAAAAGTTAATGTTGCCGTAGGCGACAATCAGTTGTTGCAGCAAGGGAAGCGTTTCCATATCTTCCGGAGCGTACTGTCCGGCGTAAACCTGGCAGCCGAGTTTGAGCAGACCCAAGACAAATCCGGAAAGAAGCGTTACTACCGCACCGGTTCCGTTGATCCGGCGCCAGAATACGCCCAGGAAAAATACCGCAGTCATCGGGGGCGCCAGGTAGGCTTGCACGCTTTGCAGGTATTCATACAGGGCCCCGGATACGCGCTGCATAGCCGGAATCCAGAGCAACCCCAGCAACACAACCACCATCGTTGCCACCCGGCCCACGGAGACCATTTCGCGTTCTGATGCGGCAGGCTTGATCTTCTTGTAGATGTCTACCGTAAATAGGGTGGAACAGGAATTAAATAAGGAGGACAGGGAACTCATGAGTGCCGCCAGCAGACCGGCGACCACCAAACCGCGCAGTCCTGACGGCAGCAACTGGCTTACCAGTGCGGGAAAGGCTTTATCCGGGCTGTCCAGGTGAAGCATGCCCTTTTGGGCAAGGGCATAGGCAATCATACCGGGCACTATGAAAAGAAACACGGGGGTGATTTTTAAATACGCGCCAAGCAGGGTGCCGCGCCGGGCGATTTTAAGATTACGTGCGGCCAGCGTGCGCTGGACGATATATTGGTCCGTACACCAATACCACAGGCCCACGATGGGCGCGGCGAACAGCATGCCTGCCCACGGAAATTCAGGATCACTCATTGGCCGCCATAGATTAAAGCGTGTACTGCCGCAAATTTCCCGGAGTTCGCCCCAACCGCCAAGATGATACAAGCCGATGCCCGTGATGCACAGGGAACCCAGAATCAGCACTACGGTCTGCGCCGCATCGGTATATACCACGGCGCGCAACCCGCCGAAGATAGTATATATCCCGGTGATGACTACAACAGCGATTGCTCCGATCCAGAAACTGTTCAAGCCCCGGAATTCCAGTTCAGGGAGTAATGTCTGGATGACCAGGGCCCCGGCGTAAACGGTGACGCTTACCTTGGTGAACACATAAGCGACCAGGCTTACCAGGGATAATATCCAGCGGGAGGCGGTGTTGTACCGGCGTTCCAGGAATTCAGGCATGGTATACACGCCGGCCCGGTAATAAAACGGCACCAGCACCCAGCCCAGTACCAGCAGGCACCAGGCATGCAGTTCATAGTGTGCCATGGCCACGCCGCTTTTCGCGCCCGAACCCGCCAGCCCGACCAGATGCTCAGAACCGATATTAGACGAAAAAAGCGAGGCCCCAATAACGAACCAGCCGATGTTGCGTCCGGCAAGAAAGTAATCCGCCGAGGTCTCCTGCTTGCGCATGGTGTACCAGATAACTACCACCAGCATCGCAAAATAAGCGCCGATCATTAGCCAGTCAAGAACGGTCAGGGAGGACATGTTTGTATACTCCTTGATAATCCGGATGTTAAAAACGCAGGGAAATACCGGCCCATAGTCTACCCGCAACCATGGGGGGATAATCAAGATAAATTCGAAAGACTGAAGGCTGAAGGCTATAGAACCAAAGACCTGTTCTTTGAAGTTTTTTATTTGGATTCCGGCCTTTTTCGCGGATGTTGCGGTTTTGTTCCTTAACCCCCGCCTTTTTGTTGCGAAAGAACCGGAATGACGGAATCGTAGAAGCAGCACCCTCCACATCTATTACGGCTGTGACCCGCCTCTCATGCGCGGATTGGGGTGGGACTATCTTACTTTAAAATACACGCCGTTTATCTGTTATAGTGGTCATGGCGATGGGAAGGAAGGCTAATGCATGATGGACGGATACCGTTTCGATTATATAAGGAGAAAAACAATGCATGTTCTTTCCAGACGTTCTTTTTTGGCCGGCAGCGCCCTGAGCCTGGGCGGATGGGTCCTGTTGCCGGCCATCGGTCGCGCCGCTGAAAACAACGACCCCAATCGCTTTGTTCTGATGGCGGATACCCATGTTTGCGGTGACCTTACGGTTAGTGCGCGCGGCTGCACTCCCGCTGAAACCATACAGCAGGCGGTTAAGGATATTCTGGAACTGGAACCCCGCCCGGCAGCGGTGATGGTTGCGGGAGACTGCGCTTATGACCAAGGTGAGAAACGGGATTATGAGGCGCTGCAAAAATTTCTGCAGCCCTTGCGACAACAGGGCATTCGTTTGCTGCTTGCCATGGGTAACCATGACAATCGGCAACGTTTTCAGGAGGTGTTTCCGGACGCGGCTATTTTGAGTGGAAGCCCCCTCGAAGACCGGGAAGCCGCCCTTATTGAAACGCCTTACGCGAACTGGTATCTCCTGGATTCGCTCAAGAAAACCAGCTACACGCCGGGTCATTTTGGGGAAGAGCAATTGGCCTGGCTAACAACGTCGCTGGACAAGGCGCCTTCCAAGCCCGCGCTGTTCGTGGCCCATCACTACCCAAAAAGGACTGACGATG
>JAKLHG010000229.1 GCA_022710255.1 Candidatus Hydrogenedentota bacterium | reverse complement strand
CACACAGCCCGCAACACCGACAATCAACTCGGGATTCTGTTTCTTCAACGGACGCAGCGCACCCAGGAAACTGTATACCTTGTTCTCCGGATTTGCACGGACAGAACAGGTATTCACCAAGATCAAATCCGCCTGTTCCGGCGCATCCACCGGCGCATACCCCTGCGCATCAAGCATAGACAGCATCCGCTGTGTGTCATGCTCGTTCATCTGACAGCCATAAGTTTTTATGAAGACATGCTTGCTCATGAAGTAACCTGTTGAAGAATATGCCCCTATTTATGACCATAGTATAAGGCATGTAGATGCCCTGACGCATTTATTCTTTGATCTATCAGCAGATTACGCCGATGTCCACAGATTTTTGAGGCAAGAATATCCCCCTCGGTTTTCCCTTTGAGTCTTTGCGTCTTTGCGTTAAAACCATCTTAATGACTGACTTGGGACGCCACGGCATCCTATAGTACACTATACGCCATTCTCAGTGGGTTACTGAAAATAAACAAGGAGAGTTACATCATGGCTAAAATTGGATACGGCATTATTGGTTGCGGCAACATCGGGCCGGTACATGCGGCAGCAATTGCGGCAGTGCCTTCAGCAAAACTGGTGGCGGTTTCAGACGTGGTGGAAGCCACGGCAAAGAAACTGTCCGACAAATACAGCGCGGACATGTACCTTGACTACCATAAGATGCTTGAGCGCAAGGATATTCAGGCGGTATGCCTGTGTGTGCCCAGCGGCATGCGCATGGAAATTGCGGTCGCCTGTGCCGAAGCGGGCAAGAATGTCCTTTCGGAAAAGCCTCTCGACGTAAACACGAAACGTATAGACAAGATTATTGCCGCCACGGACAAGGCGGGTGTTCGGTTGGGCTGCATTTTCCAGAGCCGATTTGCCGAAGGTTCCCAATTGATTAAGAAAGCCCTGGAACAGGGACGGTTCGGCACCCTGACACTCGGCAATGCCTATATCAAGTGGTACCGTTCCCCCGAGTATTATGCCAGCGGCGCGTGGCGCGGCACCATCAAACTCGATGGCGGCGGTGCGTTGATGAATCAGGGCATACATCAGATTGACCTGCTGCAGTGGTTCATGGGCCCGGTGAAATCGGTGCGCGCCCAGACCACCCGTCGCCTTCACAAAGGGCTTGAAGTGGAAGACACCGCCACTGCCATGCTGGAATTTGAATCCGGCGCATTCGGCACCATCGAAGGCAGCACTGCCATTTGGCCGGGACATCCTGCCCGCGTGGAAGTACACGGCAGCGCCGGCAGCGCCTATACGGAAGACGGCGCCATCAAGTTCTGGCAGTTTGCCAAACGCCGGGCCGTGGACGCCAAAATCGAGGCTCAGCTCAGCCGCGAGTCCGAGCTGGGTTCGGGCGCGGCCGACCCGCTCAGCAGCCTCAAGACTGAAGGGCACCGGCGCCAGATCGCCGACTTCACCCAGGCCATACGACAGGACCGGCCGCCGCGCATCGACGGACGCGAAGGCCGCAATGCCGTGGCGCTCATCGAGGCCATTTACAAATCGGCGGCGACCGGGAAAGCGGTCAAACCGTAAGATAGCCGCAGGCAGGGTTCTCGTGAACAACCGAAAGCGGAACGCATGAATACCGACGCGCAGACGGAGGCGTGTATCGCTGATCTCAACGCGGGCGGATACCGTCATGTGGTCCTCGATTTCGACCAGACCCTGTTCCTGGACAATTCCACCGAACGGTTCCTTGATGCGCTGCGCCCGCGGGCGCTGGCCTTTCTTATTGTCGCCTGTACCGACTGGCTCACGCAGTTACTCGGCTGGTTCGGATGGATCAAGTACGACAACCAGCGCGATTTTATGCGGGTGCTGGCCTGCACGGTGCTGATGCCCTGGAACCATTTCCTGTGGCCGGGCGCGTCGCGTCGCCTGGCTTCATCCTCCATGAACCGAGTACTGCTGGACGCACTGCCGCCGGGACGGCCCGTCATCGTGCTCAGTTATGGATTCCGGCATATCATCACTCCGATTCTCAAAGCCGCCGGACTTGGAGGGGCAACGCTGATTTGTTCCAATGCGCTGCCGCCTTTTGAAAACCTGCGCACCTCAGGGAAAATGAAGGCGCTGGAAGCCTGCCTGCCCGTTTTGGAATGGGACAAGGCCTTTTTTATAACCGATTCGGAGGATGACGCGGAAGTTCTTGCCGCTCTTCCCAAGTCCCACCTGATGAAGTGGTGTCCCCGTCCGGCGCCGGCCTTTACCGGCCTGTATCTTCCCCTGCGCTACACCGTGGAAGGCAAATACCCGGAGGGCCGGTATTTCACAACACAAATTGTTCTTGAAGACTTGGCGCTGCTGTTGCTGGCCTACGCATTTTCATGGAACTATGCGGCTGCGCTGGTGTTGTTGTTTCTGTCCCTTTACGCCATTTATGAAATCGGGTATTACGACAACGACCGGGTGGCGGTAAAGTACGAAACTAAGCCGGTAGTATCTGAATCCGCAAAAACATTTCCCGGGTTTTCAAAGGCCAGAGCGTGGCTGTGGGCATTTGGGTTCACGGTCTTGGGAATTCTTTGCGCCTGGCCTGATTATGTCCGGCACCCGTTTCGCCAGGGGATGCCCTTTCTGTTCGACCTGGCCTGCTGGTTCGCGGTACTGGGCGCGCTTTACCTCGCGTTTTTCTGGTTCAATCACCTGGTTCCTGCAAAGCGCCTGTTCCTGTTTCCCCTGCTTCACATTTTTAAGACGTTTTCTTTTGTCATTTTCGTGCCGCTGACGATTGCGGGAACGCTTCTGCTTGCCGCGCAGGTGGTTTCCATTTCGGTCAATTATGGTATCTATCGGTGGGGTGGAAAGTGGGAGCGGTTCAACCGGCAGGCCTGCCGCCTGGTTTTGTTTATTGTGGCTGCGGCGGTCTTTTGGCTGCTGGCACCGAACATTTATCCCGGCGGCAGATACCTGCGTTCCGTGCTTATTACCTATTGGGGTTTGGTGCGTGCCTTGGAATACGCCCGGCACAAGAACATCCTGCGCCTGCTTGCCGAGGGGTTCCGGGCCGGGCCCCCTCCGCCGTCCCGACATGACGAGGCCCGCAGGAAGGAGTAAGTGTATGATAGCCCTGCATAACCTGAAACCCGCGGACCTGTCTCCCGCGCTGGACCGTTTTTTTGCCCTGACGGGTCCGAAACTTGCCCGGCTTGCCCGGGAATGGAACCCGGCAAAAGGTGCCCCCGTATTTACACGCCGGGGCAAATATACCCGCCGGGGATGGACCGAATGGACCCAGGGGTTCCTGTATGGCTGCCGCCTGCTGTACTTTGACGCCACGGGTGACGAAGCCTTGCTCGAATCGGGACGTTCGGATACCCTGAACTACATGGCGCCTCATATTACCCACACGGGTGTGCATGACCACGGGTTCAACAACCTGTCCACCTACGGTAACCTGCGCCGCCTGGCGCGGGAGGGCCGCACGGAAGATTCAGCCGACCTGGTGCGCCTGTATGAACTCGCCCTTTGCGCTTCCGGCGCCGTGCAGGCGGCACGTTGGACCGCCACGGCGGACGGCGGCGGTTTCATCCATTCCTTTAACGGCCCCCAGTCCCTGTTCGTGGACACCATCCGCTCCTGCCGTATCCTGGTACTGGCCCACCGCCTGGGGCATGTGCTTATGGGTGAAAACGACCTTCGTATTTCACTGCTGGACCGGGCCGTGAAGCACATCCGGGCGATGCTGAAGTATAACGTCTATTACGGCAAGGGACGGGACATTTATGATGTGCGCGGGCGCGTTGCCCATGAAAGCCTGTTCAACGTCAAGGACGGCAATTACCGATGCCCGGGCACCCAGCAGGGATATTCCCCCTTCAGTACCTGGACCCGGGGATTAGCCTGGGGCCTCCTCGGTTGCGCGGAACAGCTGGAATTTTTCCAGGACCACCCCGGCCTGCTGGAATCCGTTGAGGAGGGGCGGGCCTTTCTTCGGGAGTTGCGCGAAGGCGCCCGGGCCATGGCAGACTTTTACCTGGCCAACACGCCCGCCGACGGCGTACCCTACTGGGACACGGGCGCGCCCGGCCTCTCCCGGATGGGGGATTATCTTGACCGCCCTGCCGAACCGGATAATCCTTATGAGCCGGTGGACAGTTCTGCCGCCGCCATCAGTGCCCAGGGCTTGTTGCGCCTGGGATACTGCCTCGGTAAACCCGGGCAACAGTACGCGCAGGCTGGGTTGCGTGTCGCGCAGGCCCTGTTCGCTCCGCCCTATGTAAGTGAAAACCCGCACCATCAGGGCCTGTTGCTGCACAGTATATATCACCGGCCTAACGGGTGGGACTATGTTCCCGGGGGCGCCGCCACACCCCGGGGAGAGTCTTCCATGTGGGGCGACTACCATGCCCTGGAGTTGGCCGTATACGTAAAACGGCTGATTTCGGGGACCGGACGCCTCACGTTTTACTGAGAATGCGCTGTTTGTCCAATCCTTGTGGCAGGCCCGCAAAATATCGTTGTTGACATCCTTATTTTCCGTATGACAAAATAGAGGCTTAAGGATGGAAGCAATACCTACAGTTTTTATACAGGGAAGTACGGTATTTAATTCAGGACAGGAAAGGAGGGATGGACCCAAGCAATCAGGTGCAAACATCCGTCTTCGCTGAGCATATACCCAGATTCTTAATTACATAAAACCATCACCAGGGAGAATTTACGATGCGCAAGTTAATGACTATGACTGTCTTGTTGACCGTTGCCTGTTGTGTTTCCGCCATGGCGGAGTTGCAAAACGTGGAGATAGGCGGTAGCCTCCGTATTCGCGGCAACTATTTCAACATGGATTCATTGGGTGATTATAGTTTCATTGAGCAACGCACCCGTTTGAATGTCAAGGCGGATTTTACGCAGCAAGTATCCGCTTTTATTGAGTTCGACCATTATAATTTCTGGGGCGAAGATTTTCGCTCCTGGTATCTCTGCGGTAATGATTTCCGTTCCGGGTTGAATCACGTGAATTTATACCAGGCTTACATTGATGTGCAGAATCTCTGGGACTCGCCGCTGAGCGTGCGCGTTGGTCGCCAGGAATTCCGTCTTGGCGCCGCATTCTTTATCGGCACCAATGAAAGCTCCGCCTATTTTTCGGGCCTTTCTTTTGACGGCATCCGCCTGACCTATGCCACGGAACAGTTTGCAATTAATGCTGTGGCAGCGAAACCTTATGAGGGCTATGGCAATTTCCTGGAGGATGATGCGGACCTGTTTGGGGTCTATTTCAGTTACATGGGCATCGAGGATGTTGCGTTGGACGCCTACTGGCTGTATGCGCGCGACATGGTCGCTCTGTTGGGTGACCGTGTAGATTTGCACGTGCTCGGGCTGCGCGGCGCGGGCGTGGTGGGCGGATTCGACTTTGAAGTGGAAGCGGCTTATCAGTTCGGTGACGTGGACGGTATTGCGTCTGCCTGCCCGCTGGGCTTTGGCGATGCCGATGTGGGCTTCGATGAATTTGGCGCCAACCTGGAAGTGGGCTACACCTTCGACGCCGCATGGCAACCCCGCCTGTTTGCCCGCTTCGCTTACCTGGGCGGCGGCGACCCTGACACCAGCGCCTGGTCCAATGATGCTGACCTGCCCTTTGTTCGCCTGACTTCAGACATCAAATATAGTGAATTTCTGGATAACGCCCCCGGTTCCGTTTTCAAGGCCACCTTGTCGAACGTGCTGTTTTACAGTCTGGGGATTCAAGTATTGCCGACTGAAAGTGTTGAACTGAAACTGGCAGGCGCCTATTTTGATGTGGACGAGGAAGCCTATCCCGGGGCCAGCGATAAACTGGGCTGGGAAGTGGGCCTCTATGGAGACTATCACTATAGTGAAGACCTGGCGTTCCGTGCCGGATATGCCCACTTCTTTGGTGATCGCGGCCTGGAAGGTAATGCACTCATAGGCAGTGGCATGGTTCCCTGGCTTGGAAGTCGGGATGATGATTACGATTATATGTTTATAGAAACCGAACTCGCGTTTTAACCCCTGCCTGGTCTTTATCGCGCCCGCTGGTGCCAGTTATCCGGCGGGCGTTTTTCGTTTATTAGCACTTAAGCACAAAATATTGCCAATCATGCATTCTTAATGATACAATATGTATAGGGATATCAGAAGGCGCTTTTAATTTGTATCAAATTCCTGTGTTGAATGATGCCGTGCGAACGGTTCCGCACACGCTATATTCCGAAAGCTGGCAAACGAAACGGACACCTCTTTTATGTAAGTCAAAGAAGTGTGTACTGAAACAGCGAGGGGGAAACGTGTTGTAGAAACTGACGGAACAGCGTGCCACACGAAAAATCGGAAAACTTCGTGTGGCGGTTTGTGCTGGCATTAGGGTCAGGGTGAGCGTTGAGGGTTATATTAAGCGTCATAGTTATCATACGCAGCGCAACGTTAAGGGGTTGGTTTGGTGGCCACAATTTTATGTATAGATCCTGACGAACACTACGCGAGATACTTGTGTACCCATCTGAAACAGGGGGGGTATGGGTGTGTTTACTCCAAGGAGGGGGAAAAGGCATTG
>JAKLHG010000228.1 GCA_022710255.1 Candidatus Hydrogenedentota bacterium | reverse complement strand
TTCTGTTTACGGCGGAAACCGATTTGCCCTATTACCGGCTCAACCTGACGCGCCGCCTTGCGGGCGAAATCGCCGATACGGAACTTACCATGCATCCGCGCGACTGGTATGAGCAGCATCAGATACAGCTGCGGACGGGCGTGACCATCCAGGATCTGGACCCGGACGCGCACAGGATCACCACCGAAAACGGAGAAGGTATTACCTACGACAAACTCATTCTGACCTGCGGCGCCCACCCCTTTATCCCCCCCATTCCGGGGTCGGAACTGCGGGGCGTGTCCGCGGTACGAACGTTGAAGGATGCGCACACCCTCCTTTCTCTCGTGGAGAAGGACACTCCCTGCGTCTGTATCGGCGGGGGCATCCTGGGCTTGGAGACCGCGGGCGCGCTGGCGAGGCGGGGCGTCCAGGTGACCCTGCTGGAGGGATTCGAATACCTCCTGCCGCGCCAGTTAAACCGGGATGCCGCGAAGGTACTGGAAGCGCATGTGACCTCCATGGGAATCACCGTCCGTACTACGGCCTCCAGCCGGGCGATTGAAGGCGAAGGTGCGGTGGGGTCGGTACTGCTCCAGGATGGTTCGCGATTGACGGCCAAGGCCGTTACCATCACCACGGGTGTGCGGGCCAACAGCCACCTGGCGCGTCGCGCGGGCCTCGCTGTTAATCAGGGGATTGTCGTCGATATGCGCATGGCCACCTCGGCGCCCGACATCTATGCGGCAGGTGACTGCGCGGAATTCGGCGGCGCCGTCGCCGGATTGTGGGAACCCGCCCAATACCAGGGAACCATCGCTGGTTTCAATGCCGCCGGCGCCATGTCTGAATTCGGCGGCCTGCCCCGGGCAAACACACTGAAAGTGTTGGGCATCAAGTTGTTCAGTATGGGTGTCATACAGCCCGATGATGGCAGTTACCGGGAAATCGTGGACCGGCAGGAAGGTTCCTACAGGCGTTTCCTGTTCCGTGACGGCCTGCTCGCCGGAGCGATTCTTATCGGCGATACGAGCCTTGCCGCCGCGGCGACACGGGCATCCCGGGAGCGCCTGGACTGTTCCGCCGTTGCCGGCGCCTCCGCGACAGCGGCCGAGGTGGCGGCGTATCTTAATCACTCGAGGTAACCGTTTTTTCCGGAGAACACTCCGGAGAAAGTTCGTTTCGAACAAGGATGGAACAATGAAATACACCAGGTTGATGATATGCCTGCTTTTTGCGGCGTGCGCGGGGAAAGAAGGTGTGCAACGCGGCACGGCGGAGCGGGACACTGAGGTTAAAACCGCGGTAAAGCAGGATGACACTGAAGCAGCGGCGCAGGCGGCCGCCCTTGAAAAGCGCGCAGGCCTGCCCAAAGGCAAACTGCTTGCCGATATCACCAACGTGCTGGGCGCCCATCTTCCGGCGCGCGTGGACCTGTTCAGTTATGACGATGGCATCACGGTCGCCCTTGATGCCCCCCAGGGATTGGTGGAAGCGGAACAGCCCGCAGGCTCTTACCGGGCCTATGTGCATGTGCTGGAAGCGGAAGTGCCGGTCATGGTGGAAGCCAAAGATGTGGATATCCGTGAAAACCAGGTAACAGATCTGGAGGTGAACCTGCTCGAAGGGTCCGGCGGCATTGTTTCCCTGCGCGGGTTCGACTCGGACGGCGACCTCGCCCTGGACCGCGTGGAACTGGCCATGGGAACGGACCCGAACAACGCCGGCAGTATTCCCGGCAGGAGCGAACGGTTTTATGACACCCGGGTGCTGAACGCTGCGACCAAGTGGTACTGCGGGGAGATGCAAGCCTATTCCAGTTATGGCAACGGTGTCGAAGATGTCGCTTCGCTGGTGAAACGCGCGGAAAAGGCAAACCTGGATTTCCTGGCCATTACCGACAGAAATACCCTGGCCGCCGTGGATGACCCCGCCTATAAATCAACGCGGCTGGTTTGCCTGCCCGCCATGGAATGGGGCTCGGACCCCATGGGCGTGGCCCTTGTTTACGGTCCGCGCACCCGTCCTGAATCGCCCGGTTCCGTGATGGCCGCCCAAGCCGAATGCATCCGCGTCCAGGCCCAGGGCGGCGCCTGGATCATCGCTCACCCGGCTTTTCCCAGCAAGCCCTGGCAGTGGGGACTGAGTTTCGTCAACGGCGTCCAGATATGGTTTCGGGACTGGCGGGAAACCCCGCCCCTTTCTCTGCAGCAACTGGGCGAAAAGGCCCGGGAACGCAAAGACGGCCACTTGATTCATTCCATCGCGGCGGCGGCTGCGGTCGTCAAACATGGCGACATGTCCGCCAATGGACAAAGCAACCTGTTCTATGATTACGAGTTGGTCCGGGGGCTCATGGCGGGCGCTATCGGCGGCAGCGGCAGCGGTAGTCCCAAGGTCCCCCTCGGGTGCCCGCTCACCTACATTCATGCCCGGGAACTCTCCGTGCCCGGACTGCTTGAGGGGCTGCGGCTGGGGCGCACCTTTGTATCCCGTGGCCCCGATGGCCCGAAGATCTATTTTGGCGCGGATGTGCTGAGCGACGGCAAGACTGATGTCGGCATCGGCGGCATTGTCCCGTTGAATGCCGAGGTCACCTTTCAAGTGGCCGTTGAAAACGCCCTCGGCATGAAACTCCAGGTTATTGAAAATGGCAGGCCCATACGGACCATTCCCATAAACGGAAAAAATACGGGGATACAATTCAAGCGCGTGCCCACCGTCGAGGCCGCCTTCCGCGTACGCGTCATCAGTCCCGCCGACCCGAAAGACAGGGGTTTCGGCCCGCTGGAAGTGCACGCCATCACCAGTCCCATCTATGCCCGTGACATCACGGCGGAACTTCTCTGGCGCAATCCGAATTTTGATCCTGACAAGTCCTGGGTCCGTATCCAAAGCGATGAGATGGTGGATATTGACCTGGAGATACCGGAAAACCCCGCCGGTGCCTCGCCCACACAGATGCCACAGATTTGAGTGCAAAAAGTGCACTTCCACAGTGACTTGAAACCCGCAAAGTCCTATAAACTGAGGGGGTTGTCCGTAACCGGGAAAGGCAAAACGCCAATCGTCATTGCGAGCGAACCACCCCGACGCGTCGGCGCTTATTTTTAAAGAAACATGGTCATGATTTTCGAGTATGAGAGGAATACGATTGCTTATCAGTCGACTATGATACATCGTCATTGCGAGGCACGAAGCAATCTGGTTTGCCCCAAGTCCGTTTTACGATGAGATTGCTTCGTTCCTCGCAATGACAAGGTAAAGAATTTTTTATATCTCAATTTTATAATATGTTACAGGATGCGTTTCTTAGGAGGTACGAAGCAATCTGGTATTTCATACGGCCGTTATACGAGCAAGATTGCTTCGTACCTCGCAATGACGGCATGAGACCCCTTGTTTTTGATCGCAGTTTCAAGCCCCCTGGATACAACATTTTATGCGACATTACCTGCATAAATGGACACCGGTCGCAGCAGTTATTCGAAGCAAGGTCACTACCGGCGTTCCCAACGCCATAGGAGCCATCTCATGAAACCCTCCTTTCTGAAAACATCCCTGGTTCTCCTCCCTCTATTGCTTGGCGCAGCAACCAGCACGGCGGACACGGCCTGGCGCGGCGTGCATGTCATGGCGTGGGGTTCCGCTGGCGGGAATGAAGGTCTGCCGGTCCTTAAACGCGCCATAGAGGAGGTTTTGCGTCCCCTTGGCGTAAACGTTCTGATATACGAAGTGGGGTATAATTTCGCTTTCGATACCCACCCGGACCTGCGTTTCGATGACATGATCACCCAAGAGGGGGCCCATGATCTGGCCCGGTTCTGCCGGGAACGGGGCATACGCCTTATCCCCCAGTTCAATTGCCTGGGCCACCAGTCCTGGGTCAACGGTGATATGGTCTTTCCGCTCATGACAGTCCATCCTGAATTCGAAGAAATTCCCGATCTTCCCGAAGAAAAGCGGGCCAAAACCCTGATGAACTGGTGTCCGTTGCATCCTGACGTATATCCCCTCATTTTTGACTTGATTGATGAAATCACCGAGGCCTTTGAGGCAGATGCGTTCCACGTGGGCATGGATGAAATACTCACCTTTGCCAGCCCTAAATGCCCCCGTTGTGCAGGCAAAGACCCGGCGGAACTCATGGCGCATGCGGTCAATGAACTTCACGGACATATTGTGGGCAAACGGGGCATGACCATGCTTATGTGGGGCGATCGCCTGCTGGACAAGAAGGCGCTGAACATGGGCGACGGCTGGGAAGCCAGTGACAAGGGCACTGCGGGAGCCATTGACGGGATTCCCAAAGACATCATCATCTGCGACTGGCATTACAGCGCCCAGGAAAGCTATCCGTCCATAGACGTGTTTATTGACAAAGGTTTCCGTGTCTGGCCCGCCAGCTGGAAAAACGAAACGGCCGGTTTGCACATGGTGGAACGCGCCAAGGCGGATACAACAGGCAAGATACTCGGTTACCTGGGCACTTCATGGGTGGTGCATCCCGGCCATTTTGCCCAGGCCCTGCTCGGCGAAGGCGACCCGGAAATCCTGAAAGACCGCGCAGCCCCGGCGGCGGCCACTCTGAAGACGTGTATAACGGCGATGGTAACCCCCTAACACGGGGGCGAAACGTTTTTCAATGCGGAAACTGTCGCGGTTACAACGACATAAATCTGCAAGAACGAAAAAACTTCGGGACGGATTTCAGGCAAGCGGCATACCAGGGCGCCGAGTCCTAAGAATTCAACAGGTCGCCTTCAACGGATAAAATCAAAGGTTCCGCAGTGCGGGGATGCTCGGTACCACCATAGGTATCATATTGAATACAAGGTGCTTTCCGCTCGCGGTATTCCCCCCGGTAACAGGCCGCCTCGGCGCTACCCGGAGAATTCAAACGCATACTGAAGCCGCCTTCCGTGGAGGAAACCCGTGTGCAGGTCCCTCCCGCGAAAGCCACCACCTCGCGGTTCCGCAAAAGACTGACACTGGCGTCTCCTTCCAGGGTGACGCCGTCCGGAAAGGCAACCGTTCCCTCTCCGAACTTAAAGTAATAGGTATTACCCTGCGTTTTGAGTATCAAGGCGTTCTTGCCTGCCACAGGTTCCACCGCTTTCAGATTGGGAATATCCTTCCAGGCATCCCACACGGCGAGAAATGCACCGTCTTCCGGGCGCCGCACGCACAAGGCCTGGCACGGAGGATGTTCCCTGGTAACTACGGCATTATCCAGCGGAAAGGTTTCCAGCTGATACACCTGGGTCGCCGGCGCGCCGACCATCGTCAGGCGTGATGTGACATCCCCCACGTTCCAGACGGCTTGCCAATCCGAAACGCCCTCCCCCCCCAGGACGCGCCCGCCGCCGTTATAGAGCCAGTCGGCGGGTTCGAACCTTCCCTCTTCCATTCCAGGGGACAGTTGCGGCGGGCCGCCCGCGTGATAAACAAGCCAGTCCTTGCAGGCGCCTCCCTGCACCAGGAAACAGTCAACCACAATATCTTCAACGACCGCGGCACACCGGCGGTAGAGCGTTACTCCCGGATAGAGGCGGTCTCCCCGCACTTCCGCGGATTTCAGCACGTCGCCATTAAAAAAATGCGCTATCTCGGGGGTTTCTTCTTCGTTAAGCGCTTCTCCCTGTTTCTGAGACTGTTGGTCCACCACGACCGTGGAATGGGACGGAGTCCGGGTGCCCAACACCCGCGTCACACTTTCGTTATAGGGCGTAGCCTTTTCCAAGGCCAGCAGCTGGCCATAATTATAGAGGGTCATGGTCAACCGGTCCGCATGCTGGTGTCCGCCGCCCGGTTTCAGCGCATTCAATCCCGCCCAGAGACGGTTGCCGTTCCATTCGTTCCGCAGCGACACCCATCCGCTCGACAGGCAAGAACTCACAAAGGGCGTTTCCCGTTTCACGATTTCCGGCGCGCCATAGAGCAAGGCCTGCCAGGAGCGCGCACCGCGCAACGATGCGTAGTCACCCACGGCGCGCACATCAAAATAGCGGTAGCCGACCTCCGCCGTAAGCACGTAGTCGTCCATTCCCGAACGGGGCGCCATGGAATCACCAATGACCGGCATGGTCCGGTCCGGCATCGCCATTGAAATAAACCATTCGAGGGCGTTCTTTATCGTTTCCCCGGCAACGTTCCGGGGGCAGGTGCAGTCATACGCCTCCGGTGGGAAACGGAGCGGGTCCATGCATGAAAGGTTATGGGAAAGCACGGCTAGATCACAGAAGGCATACATCGGATACAAATGATATCCGGAACATAACTCCCAATAAGCGCCGTCAGCCAGAAAATGCTTTTTGGAAATGCACCTCAAACTCCGGTGTTCCGGCGCTTTTTCCGGTGTGAAATCGCCGTACCCGAAACACCAGTCCACGAGGTCGTCTCTTTCCAGACAAACCGCAGCCTGAAGTATGGTTCGGTACCATTGATAAATATTATTATGGTCATAGGTGTAAACGGGCTCAAGCATGACGTCATTCAGCATGCGCTCGATTACATCGTTACTTACGCGTGACAGCAGTTCCGGGGCCATTCCATCCCGGACCATTTCGTAAGCCTT
>JAKLHG010000227.1 GCA_022710255.1 Candidatus Hydrogenedentota bacterium | reverse complement strand
GTCGATAAATTGCGGCGTCTTCGGCACTACAGGGTGGTGTTCGGCAGTATTTCCCGGCAGAATCTGGTGTCCTTGACCCGGACAGCTGAAATGCCCGCCCTGTCGGCTTGGGAAGAAGTGGTTCCCGCTGCTGTCGAAGCCGTCGGCAATGGGAAGAAGGGGAGCGGCGCCCAGGCTGGAAAAGAGTCCATGTGGGTATTGGCAGCCTGTTTGCCGGAAGCCGAGGATGCCCTGCGAAAGGCCTTGGGCGAACACGGGTTTGTGGAGATTATCCTGCCACAAATCACCGGGACGGTTCAGGAGCAGATAAAAGCGCTGGAAGGCGACTTGGATGAACTTCAGAATCGGGTAAAAGGCATCGCGGCTAAAGTGGCCGCGTTGGCCGGCCATCGGCGTGAATTCCTTATGCTCAAGGCTTTCTGGGAGGATAATCGCAAACTGTTTCTGGCGCGGACAAGCAGCGCCCATGGCAAATGGATACAAGTCCTTACAGGGTTCATCCGGGAGCGGGATATTCCAAAGATGGACGACCTCCTGAATAAATATTTTCCGACGGTTACTCCATGCGTGGAAGACCCCACACCGGAAGATAACCCGCCCGTCAGCATCACCTTGTCGCCTTTCGTGCGACCGATTCAGATGCTGGTAGACTTGTTTGGCCGCCCTGATTACAAAACCTTTGATCCTTCGCCGTTTATTATGCCCACCTTCCTGCTCTTTTTCGGTATTTGTTTCGGCGATGTGGCTTACGGCACGATGCTGACGGTGCTCAGCCTCTATATTATGCGCAAAACCAAGCCCTATGCCGGGATCTATAATTTTGCGCGGTTGATGCTCTATGCGGGCATTGCCACCATCGTCTTTGGTTTTCTGCTGGGGTCGTTGTTTGGCGACCTTTATGCTGAGAAATATCTGGGTGAAAATAATCTCTTATACAGACTGATGATGGCCACACAGGTAATCGACCCGATCCAGAAGCCTATTGTGGTACTTCTGGCCGCACTGGGCATCGGCATGTTCAACCAGTTCTATGGAATTGCGCTGAAGATGTACAGCGCCCTGTTGCGGGGCGACAAGGCGGAGGCTTTATGTGACGGCCTGTTGTGGCTGGTGATTTGTCCCGGTTTTGTAATTATGATAGCCAAAATGTTTGCACCGGTCCCGGCGCCTGTCTTCTATATCGGATTGTTGCTCTTCTTTGCCGGGGCGCTGGGCTTGATTCTCACGCAAGGGCGTGAGTCGAGCGGGCTGGTGGGCCGGTTGATGACCGGTGTCATCAGCTTGTATGGCATTGTGGGCAGCTATGGGTTGACTTCATTCATCGGCGACACCATGTCTTACTGCCGTTTGCTGGCATTGTCGCTGACCACGGCCATCGTCGCCCTGTCCTTCAATATGATGGCGGGATTGCTCCGGCCCATCCCGTATGTGGGCCTTATCCTATTTGTCGTTGTGCTGATTATAGCGCACATTTTTAATTTCTTAATCAGTGTTTTGGGCGCTTTCGTGCATTCGATGCGCCTTATTTTTGTGGAGTTTTTTGGACGGTTCTATGCGACGGGTTCCAGGCCCTTTGAGCCGCTTGGGTTCGATTCCAAGTCGGCCATATTGCACAGACAGCAATAGATCCGACGGTGCCCGGCGTTTTTGGGACGAAACACATTTGTGATGAACGTGTACAACATCAGCTAATGGAGAGTAACCATGGATCAGTCACTAGCTATTGAAATCGGTCGTGGATTGGCGATTGCCGGAGCGGGATTGGCCGTTGGCCTGGGATGCTGCGGGTCCGGTAAAGGCATCGGTATTGCGTCACAGGCGGCGGCAGGCGTAATCAGTGAAAAGCCGGACCTCTTCGGGCAGCTGCTGGTGATGCTGGCGTTACCGGGTACCCAGGGATTCTATGGTTTCATTACAGCCATTATGATTTTCATGCGCACAGGTCTTATCAACGGCGCTTGGGAGGCTTCTGCATCCGTCAGTACGGGTGTGGCGCTGTTTTTTGTCGGCCTGGCGGTGGGCTTGGCCCTTTTTGTCTCCGCCGTGTGGCAGGGGGAAGCCTCCGCGGCCGGCATCGCGCTGGTGGCGCGCCGGAAGGAAGAGTCGGGCCGTGCACTGCTGTTCCCCGCCATGGTGGAAACCTACGCCGTGGTGTCGTTGCTGGCCGGAATCCTTACCATCATCTGGCTTACCTCTATTGGCGTTGCATAGAGCCTTTGCCAAACAACAGTTGATTCTTAAGACGATAGAAACAGGGACAAAGCCATGGCACTCGATCAGATAACCCAGGCGGTGCTCGAAGCGGCCCGCACGGAGGCGGAGCTCATACTGAAGACCGCTAAAAAAGCCGCGGACGATAACCTTGCTTCGGCGAAGAAAGCGGCTGAACTCGAAGCGGACCGGCGCTATCAGGCGATGATGCGTGCCTCCGAGGAGGAACTGTCCCGCAAGCTGATCCAACTTCAGGGCGCCGCAAACAAAGAGGTGCTGCAGCGCAAGAACGCCGTAATGCGACAGGTTTTTACAGAAGCCAGGAAACGCATTCTGGCGCTGCCGGTCGAAGAGTATGCCTCCATATTAAGGAAGCTGCTAAGGAGTACCGTGACGGATCGCGGCGGAAAACTACGGGTTCATCCGGCGGAAACAGACCTTTTCGAGCGCCTGGCCGCCGATTTCAATCAGAACCGTCCTGATGCATTAAAGGTGACTATAGACGGGGAGCATGTCCTGTCCGAGCGCGGCGGTTTTATTTTTGTCAGTGACGTGTTCCAAGTGGATCAGACGCTGGATACACTGCTGGAAAATATTGAGTATGAGTTGGCCCCGCTGATTTCAGCGGAATTGTTTTCAGGGCAGAAATAACGAGAGGAATCTTTGTTGGCAGCCTTGACAAAAAGCCAGAATAAATGGGGATTCGTTTGCGGGCGTGTAAGCGTTCTGGAAGGACGCCTGCTCCCGTACGAGTTCTTCGTGAATCTTGCCGGGTTGGAACGGGCCGATGAGCTGTTTCACCGTTTGCAGGATACCTCGTTGCGTGAATACATGGTGCCCGGAGCGGTGTCCTGGGAAGATTGGAGTACTATTCTGGACAACTATGTGCACGAACAGGTGCTTTCGTTGCGCCAGAACAGCCCGAACCGGGGACTGGCCGATTTGTTCACCCTTTCCGAGGATTATCTGAATCTGAAGCGGGCGATACAGAACCGTTCCGGATATCCGTTCAATATGAATGTTTTTTCGGAAGCGCGGCTGATGGAAGTCGCCTCGGGCAATGCCAGCCTGCTGCCGGACCTTGTTCGTCCAGCGGTGGCCTCCCTGTCCGGAATCACCGGTGGCGACGCCGAAAACCAGATGTTGCTGGATATTGTTCTGGACGGTGCCTATTTACGACACTACCTGGGACTGGGCAATCACCCGGAGATTCCCGTGGTGCGCGACTGGGTGAAATCGCGGGTGCTTGGCCGTGCGTTGGTGGTGCTGTGGCGCGCCGCGCGGGCAGGGCATCCCCTTAAATTGTACCAGCAGCATTTTTTGCCGCTGGGCGAGTTTAACGGGCTGATTACGGACCTCTGTTCCATGGGAGATCCGAGAACGTGGGGCGCTGTTATACCGGGGCGCCTGGGCGATCTATGGAATCAAGCCTTGGAAGCGGAAGAAGATGAGCAAGTGTCTCTCTTCGAACTGTTGTCGGCCAATACCCTGACCGCCATGGCGCGGAGCGCCAAATTACAGACTGCCGGTCCTGAACGCCTGGCCGGTTTCCTGTGGGGGCTTTGGGTGGAAGCCTTCAATTTGAAATTAATCATCAGCGGAAAATTAAATAAACTGGATGCCGGTCTCCTGAAAAGCCGGATACGGGATACTTATGTCTAAAGCGTATGTTGTGGGAGAGAAATCCCAGATGTTGGGCTTTAAAGGCGTAGGCTTTGAAGTTGTTCACGCCGACGACGCGGATTCGTTGACGCGTGCCCTGGGGCAATTGATACGTAGTAATGACGCGAGTATTGTGTTGATAAGTGAAACCGTGGCCGAAGAGAATCCCGAAGCCTTGGCGAATTTTCGTGAGAGCAGTTCGGCAATCGTAACCACCATTCCGACGCATAAAGGCAGCGCGCACCAGGGCTTTGCCGCCATGCGCCGCATGGTGGAGTATTCCATCGGCGTGGATATGTTGGGTAAGGAATAACGCAGCCAAGTGAGTGGCCCAGACTAACTGAGAATGCAAGGGTTTAGATTATGAGTAATGCACAGGGTGAAGTCGTCAAGGTGTCCGGACCGCTGGTTGTGGCCAGGGGACTTGCTAATGCGCGCATGTATGAAATGGTGCGCGTGGGTGAATCCCGGTTGTTCGGTGAAATCATTGAAATCCGCGGCGGCGACTGTTCCATCCAGGTCTACGAGGAAACCGAAGGAATCGGGCCCGGACAGCCGGTGTTTCGCACCGGTGAAGCCTTGAGCGTGGAACTCGGGCCCGGGCTTATCCGTTCCATTTATGACGGTGTCCAGCGCCCGCTGGACAAACTCAGCGCGGAGTTCGGCGAATATATTGTGCGCGGCGCCGAGAGCCCGGCGCTGGACCGGAAAAAACAATGGCAGTTTGAACCTGTGGCCAAAGCGGGTGATGCCGTGGTGGAAGGCGATGTGCTCGGCACCGTGCAGGAAAGCAAACTGGTCGTCCACAAAATCATGGTGCCTCGCGGTATGGCGGGCAAAGTCACTAAAATCGGCCCCGTTACAGGGAATGTGGACACCGTGGTCGCCGTGCTGGATACTAAAGACGGTTCCAAGGATATCACCATGGTGCAGCGCTGGCCTGTGCGCCAGCCCCGTCCCGTTACACGCAAACTGCCTCCCACGGAAACCATGACTACGGGCCAACGCGTTTTAGACATGCTCTTCCCTCTGACCATGGGAGGAACGGCCTGTGTTCCGGGACCTTTCGGTAGCGGCAAGACCGTGGTGCAGCATCAGCTGGCCAAGTGGGCGAATGCCCGCATCGTGGTATATGTAGGCTGCGGCGAACGCGGCAATGAAATGACGGACGTATTGATGGAGTTCCCGGAACTTAAAGACCCGGAATCGGGCGAACCCCTCATGGAGCGCACCGTGCTGATCGCGAATACGTCCAATATGCCCGTGGCGGCACGCGAAGCCTCCGTGTTCACCGGGATTACCATCGCAGAATATTTCCGCGATATGGGCTATTCCGTGGCCCTTATGGCCGACTCCACCAGCCGCTGGGCCGAAGCCATGCGCGAGATGTCCGGCCGCCTTGAAGAAATGCCCGGTGAAGAGGGGTATCCGGCCTATCTTGCTTCCCGCATCGCCAGTTTCTACGAACGTTCCGGAAGCGTTGTTTGCAAGGGAAGCGAGGAACGCAAGGGCACCTTGTCCATTATCGGCGCCGTGTCGCCGCCCGGCGGTGACTTCTCGGAACCGGTGGTGCAGGCTACGCTGCGCGTGGTGAAAGTATTCTGGGGCCTTGACGATAAACTGGCCTTTGCCCGCCATTTCCCTGCCATCAATTGGCTTACGTCCTATTCGCTCTATCAAGATGTCGTGGATAAACACGCCAATGAACATGTGCACCCGAAATGGCAGGAAAACCGCCAACGGGCCATGACCATTTTACAGCGGGAAGCCGAATTGGATGAATTGGTCCGATTGGTTGGCATGGATGCGCTGCCTTCCACTGACCGGTTGCTGATGCAATCCGCGAAAATGATTCGTGAAGATTTTCTGCACCAGAACGCCTTCGATGATCGTGACACCTATACCTCGCTTCCGAAACAATTCAAAATGATGGACACCATCCTTCATTATTACGACAAGGCCCAGCCTGCTCTGGCCCAAGGGGTGCCCTTGAACAAGTTATTAAGCCTGGAAGTATTTGAGGATATATCAAGGGCCAAACTCATCGCGGAGTCTGACCTGGACCAATTCGAGGCGTTGAAAGAAAAGATTTCCAAAGAAATAGATGCGCTGCCGCGATAAATGCGACAGGTGTATAACCGTTACAGCAAACAATATATGAGGTTGTGCCGTGGTTACTAGAGAATACCGTACAGCAAAAGAAATTATCGGGCCCCTTGTCCTGGTTGATGGCGTTGAAGGCGTCACATACGGCGAACTGACGGATATCAAACTGTCGGACGGCTCCGTTCGCCGAGGACGTGTGCTTGAAGTCAATAAAGACAAAGCCGTGGTGCAGGTTTTTGAAGGCACAAGTGGGCTTTCGCCTGAAGACATCACGGTCAAGTTTCTTGGCAAAGGCATCGAGCTCGGCGTATCCCTTGATATGTTGGGCAGGGTCTTCGATGGATTCGGCCGGCCCATAGATGAAGGCCCCGAGATTATCCCCGAAAAATGGCTCAATATCAACGGAAATCCGATGAATCCGTACTCGCGGGACTACCCCAACGAGTTCATTCAGACCG
>JAKLHG010000226.1 GCA_022710255.1 Candidatus Hydrogenedentota bacterium | reverse complement strand
TAGAGTTCCCCCGGGATGGTCAGGATTTCCATCTCTCCGATACGCACGACGTTGATTTCGGAGCGCGCGTTAAAAGGCCAGAAGATTCCCGGATGGATCAGGCCTGTCATGATCGCGGCGCCGAAGATACCGCGCACCGGCCCGTAGATGCTCTTGGCGCCGACCGCCAGGGCAGGCTGCGCGTTTTTCCAGACCTTATCGCTGCGCAGGGCGTTTACCGTTTCGATGGCGAGGTTCTGACCGAGGGCCTCCGCCTTCTCGAAGGAATCTTCCGTGAACGTGCGAACACCGTCACGGTGGGGCACCTCCAGTTCCAGCTGGGTCATCAGGCCGCCGACCATGCCCTGGAAATAGAGGCACATGCCGCCCAGCCCCGGCACCCCGTTGGGTTCCTGAACGCCCTTTTCCACACCGTCGCGCCAGTATCCCGGGAAATCGGCCGTGATGTAGGGGTTCTTGCCGCCCAGGGTTTCTGGATGGTTGCCCCAGTTGAGCAGGGTCGCTATGGTTGCGTCCGTTCCCGGCTTGACAAAACGGACACAGTGCAACTGCGTGTCAATAACCGTGGGCAGCCGTGAATCCCGAACAAAACCGTCGGGCGCCAGTTCGTGAGTTACACAATACATCTCGGCGGGCTGCAAATTCCCGGTGACCTCTTCGACCGCCTCTTTGCAGGTGTTGAGGACGTTATCCATGTGCTCATTATCGAAGGCCCACGGCGTGGGAATCGGGCCGCTGTAAATGCCCATGGTATCCGGCGTCTCATGATTGTGGACGCAGGACACAATCACATGATCGATATTCAAGGCAGGGTCAATGCGCTTGCGAATGTCAATGACCTTGTCGTTAAACATCCCGATGGCATCCAGCGTAATCAGGGCAATACGCAGGCCGTTGTTTTCCAAAACGATGGCACGCGCCTCGATCGGGTCATGTACCCCCTTGGCGGGTCGGTCGGTCGTAAAGCCGGTCATCCAGGCCGCATCAAAACGGCCGTTCCCGTTCCGGTCAACATAACTGTCTGGGCCTCTCAGGAACGAAAAAAGGCTGAAGAACCCGGACTCGGGTTTGTAGGCGTTGTCATTATCGGGGTCCACAAAAACATCGTACTTGTCCATGTCCGGGGTGATGTCACGCCGGGCAACCCCGACCTGAATTGTCCCCTCCGCCTCGCTGTTGCCGGTCTTGATAAAATCCAGATGATAGGAGCGGTAAGGGCCCTTCATCCGGTAGCCCAAAACTCCAATTGCCGCCAGCAACAGCACGCCCAGCGTGAAAACAAGTTTATGCCGTTTGATAAAAGAACCACTTTGTTGCATGGATATGTTCTTTCCGGGCGGGTATCACGCCCAGGATGAGCGAAAATGTCCCGGGATATCATCGCCCTTTTTTCCACAAGGCAAAGGCTCCGTCATTGCCTGCCAGTGCAGCCCGGGCAATATACCTATACGTGCCTCGATATGGGCATTTTTGCCCGCATTCATTCTGCAGAGACCATCGTTCTCCGGCAGGGGTTGCAAACAATCTGTGGACCCTTGACTCCGCTGCTTAAATTCTGACATGATTTAGTGTGACTCTCTAGCAGGGTCTCATCCAGACTTGCTTCTTATCCCAAAATAATATCAAATATGAGCGAAAACAGGGACTGACTCCAGCGCACGAGATGACTGGATGCTGAACAAGAATATTAAACCTCGCTGGTGTCCTTGGTGTTCACGGCCTTGGTGCAAATGTACGTAACGGTTGACCCTGCCAGACAGTTACGATTTATTTTACTTGCAAATGCATCCTTCCTTCCATTTTGTCCGTGTGGGAAACGGCATGATGGCCGCAGCGGGATACCGTGAAAGAAGAATCTAATGAAAACCCCTGATGAAACCGGATGCTGCAGGAAAAGTACCGGGCCTCAACCGGGCTGCTTCTGAATACTATAAGCCAACGCGAACAGGTTATCCGCGGCCGCCTCTGAGCCTCCTGGAGTACCATCATGAAATACATTTCCCCTACACGTCGTTCTTTTCTCGCCGCAGGCATGGCAGGCATAACATCCGCCGTTCTGGGCGGGACGACCGCCTCGTGCCAATCCGGTCCCGGAAAGCTGATGGACCATGCGGTGATCCTGGACGAGGCCGGGCGCCTGCAACCCTGGACCACCTATGAGCACATCATTACTGGAAGTATGGACTATATCAAGCACTGCCCGACGGTACCCACCGCCCATGGCGATGATCCGTGGTATCTCGTGACTTCGGAGCTGGAAGGGGACGGTTCTTTCCAGCGCAACCAGAACAACCAGGGCGGCAACGCCTATTACGCGGTGGAGACCCTCCGCCGCTACCTGGCACGCACGGATGACCGGGAGGCGATAACTCCGGTCCGCTTGCTGCTCGACCGTGTCCTGCACTATCACACCCCGGCGGATTGGGCGTGGCCCGGAGTACCTCGAACCCAGGACGACAGCCCGGACGGCTGTTACACCGATACCTGGTCGGAACCGGACAAGATGAGCATGGCGGGCACGGCCTACCTCCGTTTCGCGGAACTCACGGGCGATGAAACCTTCGTCCCCGGCGCGCTGCAGATTGCCGATACGCTCCTCGGCAAACTGGTCCCGGGGGAGGAAACCCGCAGTCCCCTTCCTTTCCGGGTAAACCTGGAAACGGGCGAGGTGCTCGACTCCTACACGGCGGGCATGGTCTTTCCCGTGATTTTTTTCGAGGCACTGGCAAAACGGGAAACCGAAAAGCGGGAGATGTATATGCAGGCCCGCGATGCGCTTTGGGACTGGGTGCTCCGTTATCCGGTGCGAAATAACTACTGGTCCGGCTACTACGAAGATGTCAAAAGCAATCACGAAAATCTGAACCAGCAATTACCGATGGAAACCGCCCGGTATATGCTGGAACACCTTGACGACGAACCGGAATATGCCGAACACATTCCCGCCTTGATTGAGTGGGTGCGCCTGCGTTTCGGCAAGACAAAACAGTACGGCGCCACCAGTATCCGGGAACAGGACGTATGCTTCAAGGAGATGAGCAGCCACACCTCGCGGTACGCCTCGGTGGCCGCGGGATGGTGGGACGCGTGCGAACGGCGCGGCCTGCTCGACGCGGAAAAACGGGCGGCACTCCACGAAGAGGCGCGGGCATCGCTGGCCTTGTGTTCCTATTCGACATGGAGTCGGTTTTCCAAGGAGGAGCGGTCCCTGAATTATACGGGACTGGGCTTCGTGGAACCCTGGTTTTCAGATTCCTATTTTGATTTTCTGCCCCATGTCATGGATGCTGTGCGACTGCTGAAACTGGACTAATTCCGGTTACTGCAGATCCTATGCGAGCGGTACCCGCAACCCTTTGGGCTATTCAGATTTTTCTCGCAACCATGAGCCGATAATCCACCAAACGCGGATTATACCGTCGGTTCCCAACCGGGTTCATAGTCCCGCTGCCAGAGGCCTTGGGCCTCGGCGTCATCGAGAACGTGTCCCTTCTCGTCGCAGCGCAGGACATGCCCCGTGCGATAGGCGATGTTGCCCAAATGCGCAAGGAGCGTGCTCTTGTACCCGGTTTCAATATCGCAATTCAGGGAGGATGGGGTTTCTGAACGGATGGCGTTAAAAAAGTTGATGACGTGATCGACGCCGCCCACATCCCCTTTCTTTTCTTCCACGGTTTTTCCATCGCCGTCGCGCAAGAGATACTTGTCGTGGCCGACAATGAGGCTTCCGTTTTCACCATAAAAGGTAATGCCGACAAACATTCCTTCCGGGCCGGGCTGATTACAGCTGAGTCCTTCCCAGGTGAGCGTCTTGCCCCCATCGAAGTCATAGCTATACATCTGCGTGTCGGGCGTTTCCTGGTCGTCATCATAGCGATAGCGCCCACCGGCGGCGGTCACGCGTTTCGGGTACTCCACCCCCAGCCCCCAGCGGGCAAGGTCGAACATATGGGTGCCGTTGTTGCCCGCTTCGCCCGTACCATACCGCCAGACCCAATGCCAGTTGTAATGAACCACATTGCTTCGATAGGGCCCGCGCGGCGCGGGCCCCTGCCACAGGTCATAGTCCAGGTTTTCGGGCGGTGTGCCGTCCTCACCCCGGCCCATGGGCCCGCGCAGTGCGGCATACCACCCCCGGGCATAGTAGGAAAGGCCGATGGCGCCTTCCAGCAGTTTCGTCATGCCTTCGGTAATCACGGCGGAGGAACGGCGCTGGGCGCCCATCTGCACGGCGCGCTTGTATTTTCGGGCGGCTTCCACCAGCAGTTCCCCTTCGCGGGGGTTGTGGCAGCAAGGTTTTTCCACGTACACGTGCTTGCCCGCTTTGCAGGCGAGAATGGCGGCGGGGGCATGCCAGTGTACCGGCAGGGCAAAGGCGACCGCTTCCACTTCAGGATCGTCGAGAATGCGGCGGAAATCGGCCACCTCTTCGGGCACATGGCCGCTCGCCTCCCCTATGGCGGCCTTCCCTTCCGCCAGGCGATTCCGGTCGACATCGCACACGTATTTAATCCTGCAGCCGGGCGCTTTTAAGAAATCCAGGGCGAGCGCCTTGCCCCGGTTCATGCCGACGACCCCCACCACCACGGGGTCGGCGGATGTTTCCGCCTGGGCTGCGGCCTTCAAGCCTGCTGTCAATACCGCGCCACTTGCCATTGTACGTCCTAAAAATTGTCGGCGATTCAGATGATTTGGCATGCAACACTATCTCCTGATTGTCTTAAGGGATCATCCTATCGGAAGGAAACGTCTGTGTCAAATAAAACTACTCTCTCAACTGCTGGAATGTAGATCAGCAAGATAAATATAGGTCCAACACGCTAAAGTGCGAACAACACACCTGATTTATAACCACAGCCGGAAAGACACTCTTTTGGAAATGGCTTTGCATTCATTGCAGCCGTAATATACACTACATGCTTAAAGAATAGTATTCCCGTCCAGTCTTAATGAAAAGAATTTCATCGTGGCAACGCTTTATGTAGAGACATCAATTGTCAGTTATCTTCGGCAGCCGCTCAGCAACCAATTGATTGCTGCGGCCAGACAAATGCTCACTAGACGGTGGTGGGAAGACCAGCGACATGGGTATGAGCTGGTTATCTCTCAATATGTTATTGATGAAGTTGCTGACGGTGACCAGCATTTGGCACTAGAGCGACTGGAAACCTTGAAGGGGCTCCCCTTGTTGGAATTGGCGCCCGAAGTTGATATTATCGCCGAGGAAATAATGACACGTTCCATTCTGCCTCCCAAGGCGCAACTTGATGCACTACACATCGCTCTTGCGGCATACCATCGGATAGACTACCTGTTAACGTGGAACTGCAAACATATTGCAAATGCAAGAATTCTTCCGAAAATACATCAGGTGCTCAACGATCTGGATTACTGGATACCTCTAATCTGTACCCCGGAGGAAATGCTCGATGACGATGCCTACTAACCAGGGCCAAAGCGGCGATACAACCATTGCAGCCATACATAAAACACGGGAACGTTTGTCAGACGCCTGCAACGGTGATATACGCGCTATTAGTGCTGCAGCGCGAAAGAGACAGCAGGAATCCGGACGCCCAACCGTCTCGTATGCAAAAAGTCCAGGACGCAAAACCAGGACCGTCTCGAAATAAATTGAGCATTCTGTGTCGTTTGCCCCCCCCCTCATTAGTCCCTTTTGAATTCCAGCACGGGCTTCAATCGTTGCGCCCTGCGCCTGACAAAACAAAATTATATAAATCCGGTGCGCGGGAGTCTGTTCCTCCTGTTGTACGTTTTCTCGGTTTGGAAGCATTTTCGCGTAAAACCCTCCTCGACAAGTGCGTCAACTAAATACTTGGCTTCCACACTGGACCGGAATTTCCAAGGTCCTGCCGACCCACTGAAACCGCTACAGATAACGCACAGTCTAACCGTAACAATGCAAGAAACACGCACATATGTCCTGCCGTCGGGTATCGGCATGCTCCTGTTGTGCGCCTGTATTGCAGGCGCAAGCGCAGGGGCAGTGCTGCCCCATGCCCCGCTGAACTGGCTGGGCGCCGGGCGTCACGATACGCAGCCCATACCGCTAGGCACCGGCATGCCCGCTATGGCCGGAGCGTCGGAGCAGGCCTGCGCCTGGATGCCGATGAAATCCAGCCCCGGCGAGGCGACCCATGCCTGGAGCGAGCGTGAACTGGCGGACTGGAAAACGCAGGGTAAGGTCACAGCGCCCCGCATCCTCATGGCCAAACTGGCCGCCGGACAAGATGTCGAGGCGGTCAACCAGTACCTCCAGGAAGCGGCGCCCTGGAGCGGCGTGGGTTCCAAATGGCTGCTCTTCAAAGGGGACTATGATTTTACCCTGGTCAGCCTGACCACGATTCTGTACCTGTTCGGCAACACCCCGAACCTGCTGTACCCGGAAACAGTGCGGCACCTGCTGGACGTATTGCTGACCGAAGAAGGCGATACTCCGCTGGTGACGGTGCCGTTCACGTTCGGGCTGGTGCTGGACACGGAAAACCACCACCTGATGACGGAAGGCAGCCGCTACCTGAAAAACCAGTGGCTTCACCTGTACGGTACGGAAGCGCAACGCGCCGACCCTGCCTACGACAACAGTGCG
>JAKLHG010000225.1 GCA_022710255.1 Candidatus Hydrogenedentota bacterium | reverse complement strand
CCTACCTTCCAGGACAGGCTGCCGCAACGAACCGTTCTTCGAGGTAAGCAGATGCGCGCCGTCGCGCCCCATATACAGTGCCGCCCCTTGTCCAAAATGGAACCAGCTGCCCGCAGCCGCATCGAGGAGAAAAACTTCCGCATGCAAACACCGATCAAAGGAAAAAGGAATGCCGCACCGATGGGCGAGTACTTTTAGGGCGTGGCGGCGCACGGCCTCTGGAAATGCGCGAAAGGACACCGTATCCAGCACGGAAATCCCGGGCGCAAAAGCGCAGGGGCGCAAAAGCGTGTCCAGCAGGGAAGCGGCATGGCCATCGAGGAAGGCGGTGTCCGACCGCAGGATTTCTGAAAAGCGCGCCACGTGGTTCCGGACCGATTCATCCAGGAGCGGCATGACCGCCATGCGCAGACGGTTGCGCCGGTACAGGGGCTGCTGGTTGGTGCTGTCCTCGCGCCAGGTAATGCCGCACGCTTCAGCCCAGGCCTGAATCATGTCACGACCACATCCGATCAGCGGGCGGATGACCGGCACGTCATTGAACCGGGTTGCCGGGGCAAAACCGCCCGGCCCCAGGTCGCTTGCGAGCCCGAACAGCCCCAGCAGCACGGTCTCCACCTGATCATCCCGCTGATGGCCGGTGGCAACCGCCGCACAGCCTTGTTCCTTGGCCGTGCCGGTTAAAAAGGCATAGCGTCTTTCCCGCGCATAGGCCTCGAATGAAAGGGCGGAACGCCGGGCGTTTTCGGCAACCGGCTCCGTGCCGCTGTGGCACGGGATATTCAAGTGCACGCAAGCCTGCCGGACAAACCCGGCATCCTCCGTACTTTGCCCTTCCCGGGTCTGGTGATCGAAGTGGGCCGCTTCCACCGTATACCCCAAGGCGACCAGGGCATGCAAAAGTGCCATGGAATCCAGGCCGCCGGAAACGGCCGCAAGCACACGGTCCCCCTTCTCCAGAAGATGGTGGCGTTGTATCGCCTGTTTCACCCGGCTCAACACGGAATCCTGCGGTGTATTCCTGCCCATGACCGGTCACCTGCCGCCGGATGCGGCGGGCCCGGCCGAGGCCGGACCCCGAAGGGCCTGAACATGGGTGGTACTTGCCAGGACATCCTCCATGCGCGCGCGGATTTCATCCGGCAGGTCCCGGCGCAGCGCTTCCTGGAGTCCTTCCACAGCCTGGTTCAACACCTCATCCGTAAGCCACGCCCCGTCGTCCGTCGACTTCAAAGGATTCCCGCTCCGCACCAGAGCCTTCCGCATCAGGGAAAGGTGGTTTTCCATGGTTGCGGCCGCGGGACCGTAGTACCCTTCAAGAAAAAGGCGCCGGCCTTCCTCCACAGAGGCGTCCGGGTTGAACAGCAGCCGGGCGGCCAGGAACAGGCGAAGGGCCGCCAGGTCAGCCCCCCCGGCACATCCGTCCGGTAGTCCGGCGAAATAAACGCCTTCTATCCCCGACTGGGCGTAAAACAAAATATTGGCCTGCAAATGGTCCAGGCAGGGAAAAGGCAGGCGGGGGTCACGGGCATTGACCAGATGGTCATAGACATACACCCGCGCGCCGGATTGCCGCCAGCCTTGAAGAAGCGCGGTAAACTTCGCGTTCTCCGGGCTGTCACGGTCCGTCAACGGCCGGGCAAAATCGCATTCGGCCGTGGAAAGCTGCACAACCACGCCGGGATGGGACCGCAACTGGCGGGGCGGCGGCATCCCCGGCGGCAGCAAGACATGGACCAGGTGCGTGTCTACGGGAAAAGACTCCTCCAGCAGCTCCGCCACGGCGTTCGCGGTAGACAGGATTGCGGCCGCGGGAGAGGCCTCCTGTTCGTTCAATGCCCGCCCTTCCTCCGAAAGAACAGGCTGAAACTGCGTCATGGCGGCAAGCAGCCATAGGTTCGTCTTCTCCGTCTCCCATAAAAAAGGGCAGTCCCGCCCGGACGGCACCGCACCGGCACCTTGCCCGCCGCTTGCAGCCGCAGCAGCCTTGATTTCCTCCACCAGGCGCCGCGCCCCCCCTTCACTTCCATACGCCACAAGGGCTTCCGCAGGGGTTGCCGGGTCCGGGGCGCGATCATAAGCGTTAAAATAATCCGGAAGCCCCGGTTCGCAGACCGCGGCCGAACTCAATCCATTCGCAAGGCGGTACTCCGCGACCCCTTCTTTCCAGCATGACAGCAATCCGATTTGACAAAACTTGAATTCGGGAAAACCGCCGAAGTCCATATCATGCAGGGCCGACACCGCTTTGGGCGCATAGACCAGCCCAGGCTCCAGCCACATTACACCCATTTCATGCGCGAAGAAAGCGTGCACCCCGCGGAGTACGGCAAGGTCTGAGCCTCCCGTGATAAACAATTGTTTTTCCGCACCCTGCCGACTGAACCTTGTCTTGGGAATAAACGTACGCACCAGGTATTCTTCCGGCAGAAGCGCATCGCGCTCATAGGGTTCCAGGAGGTCGGAAGGAATGATGCCACTGCCCAGCCACACATTGGTAAGGCCTTCATTGGCATCGCTGACGGAAATGGCGCGCCGGGTGGCCACGCGCCACAAACGCTGAAAAACGGCGCCCGTCTCCCGTAGCAGGGGCGAGGCGTCCCCCGGCACGACCAGATGAAATCCGGAAAGTTCCGCGCCCATGCGCCACGGCGTATCGTCGTCCGGTTGGGCGGAGAGGAGGCCGCACCAGAAGGCGGGAAACAGAGACAACAACAAACCAAAGCATATCGCGCGCATCTTCGGGTTCCTTTTGGAACAATCTTATACAACCATCCCAAATCCGCACGTAAGAAACCAAGTTGTTGGCGTAAAGCCAATAAGGACAAGGAACGTAGAAGCGGCATCTTGCCGCTTTGCATCAAGACGGACATGCGGGCCACAGTCACGATGGAAGCGGCAGGATGCCGCTTCTACGTTCTCGCCATTCCTTACGCGCTTATTTAGGACCATCCGGCAGGCGTGTCTCTTCCCCCCTCATTCCACGAATAGATCGCCCTCCTTCAGTATATGCATTGCCCCGAATGGTTTCAAGGCATCAAGGTCGAGCTGTCCGGACTGGCCGACCAGGGAAATCAATTTCGTTTTGCCGGCGATATGGTCCTTGTGAAAGGATTCCAGCAAGTCCGTATCGGCGGCGCCGAGGATCGCTGCATACCATTCCCGCCTCGGGTCGGGCTGCAGGCCGCGCCGCTCCCAGTCCAGCAGTACCCGAGGCGTTTCCCGAAACCCGGCGCGGTTGGTACGATAATCGTTCAACAGCGCCTCCCGGGCAAGGGCGTACCGGTCCGGGGACAGGGGCAGATGATCCATCAACTCCAGAAAGGCCGACACGGCTTCTTGTGTTTTGTCAGCCTGGGTCTGTATCACGCCTATCATGAGATTGGGATCATTTTTGCGGGCGCCGGCGCGATACTTGGCGCCGACCACATAGGCCAGGGCGCGCACTTCCCGCAATTCCTGAAACACGATGCCCGACATGCTGCCGGAAAAATACATGTTATACAATTGGTAAGCGGGACTGAGCAGCGGGTCATACGGCACGCCGCCAAATTCGATCCGTATATGGGACTGGGACATCTCACGGTCGAAGAAATAGATCTCCTGCGTTTCCGGCGCGCGCGTGGGCGGATTCACATAGGGCGGCGGCGCGTTCAGCGCGTCCGACAGAAGGCAATGCTGGTGATACTGCCCCAGCACGGCGCCCGGCGCCAGGGAACCGCTGTACAGCAGATAATGACGACAGCCCAGCGCGGTGCGCAACAGTTCCTGCAGTTCCGCCGCGCTCAATGCGTTGACCGCCCCGGCCGGAAGCATCTGCAGCCACTGGGATTCGGCCCCGTGCCGGGCATAGTCCGCCATGGCGTCCATGAGGGTTGCCGGGTCTTTTTTCGCGTCGGCCCGCTGAATGAGAATGATCCGCTTCAATTCTTCCAGGGTCCGCTCATCAGTGACGGGATGGACCAGCATCTCCTTCAACAAGGCCAGGGAAACACCCAGGTTTTCATCCAGTCCTTTCAACATGATACTCATCTGGTTTTCTTCCACGGATATGTTGAAATCCGTGCCCAGTTTGTACCAGGCAATCTGCAGTTCCTCCGCGCTCATGCCACCGGCGCCGGTACGCTCAAAAAGGCGCGCGGCAATGGCGGCCCGATTGTCCTGGCGCGTTCCATACTCCACAATAATGGAGAGACTGAAAACATCATTGATGGCATTGGGCGCGTGAAACAATACGATGCCCGCAGGGTCTTCGATGCGCCTGAAATCCCGTTCGGGTTCCAGGAACACGGGTTCCATGGGGGCAAGCGGCCGGGCGAGCACCTCCCCGGCGAAGGCGGACTGGCGGGCGGGGTCTATGGTGAATTCCGGCAGCGGCGGTTTCTCCACATGGAGTGGCTCATGGGCGGCATCCTCCCGGAAACCGCAGACATAATTTTCGCCGAAATAGGTGTTCGCCACCCGGATGACTTCCTCGCGTGTCACGGCTTCCATCCGCTCTATGACGCGAAAGGCATGTTCCCACGGCTCAAAACCGATCCAGGAACTCCGCATCAGGTCCACCCGGGAAGCGTCGGATTCCAACCCGGTCTTCTCGCGCTTTTTATAATCGTTGATGATGGCCGGAATAAGCCAATCTGCAAAAGCGCCGCTCTTGACCAAAGCCAGTTGCTCCAGCAGAAGCCGTTCCACCTCCTCCAAGGTTTGGCCGTCCTTCGGGACGCCGTAGAGATACTGCACGCCGTAATCGTTCAGCAACAACGGAAAACTGCCCGCCTCCCGCACCTGCTGGCCCTGGTTCAGGTTCAGATTGATGAGCCCCGCCACGGCATTGTCCAGAATCATGTCCAGCATCATCAACGCCTCGGCATCGTCATGATTCCGTTTCGCGGTCCGGAACGCCAGCAGCACAAAAGGTTCAGCCCGGTATTGCACGCGCACCTCTTCCCGGCCTTTCACTGGTTCCTCTTCCCAGATTTGGGGCTCGGGAAGGGGCGCCGGCGTCCACGTTGAAAAATACCGGGCGATCACACCCATGGTAGCTTCCACATCGATATCGCCCGAAATGAAAATAGCCATGTTTTCCGGACGGTACCACGTGTCATAGAACTGGTTCAGGCGCGTGATGGAAGGCTTCTTCAAATGCTCCACGTGGCCGAGGGTCGGTTGCTGCCCGTAGGGATGCTTTTTGAAGAGCTGCGCATTCACGGCGTTCTGGATCAACCGATCTTTATCATCCAGGGCGCGGTTCATTTCCTCATATACCGTCTCCAGTTCCGTCTGAAACAGGCGAAACACCGGATTCGCGAAGCGGTCCGACTCGATGGCGGCCCAATTTTCCAGACAGTTCACCGGCAGGTCCACCTTGTAGACGACCTCCTCGTGCCAGGTATGGGCGTTAACATCACTCGCACCCATGGCCTGATACAGGCGGTCAAATTCATTCGGGACAGCATACGCCGCCGCCGCGGCGGACTCGCGGGTGATCTCCTCATAAATGCGCCGCCGCTCTTCCGGATTATCCGCCTCGAAATGGGCTTCATACAACGCCTCGATACGTTCGAGATGACTCTTTTCCTTCTCATAATCCATCGTGCCCAGGCGTTGCGATCCCTTGAACAACAAGTGTTCCATGTAATGCGCCAGGCCGGTGGTCTCCGGCGGATCATTCTTGCTGCCGGCGCGCACCGCGATTTCGGCAAAGAAACGGGGCCGCTCCCGGTTTACGGACAAATACACTTCAAGCCCGTTGTCGAGACGGTACAGGCGCGCCTGCAACGGGTCGCCGGGGTAAGGCCCGCCCACCAGTGTATGCCCTGCATCCGATGCCACGACTGACGCCGATAAAGACAACATCGACAGAATGGCAAACAGAATGGCCACCTTTAAACAATTGAACTTTGACTTCACGCTGTATACTCCTTAAGTAACCCAATCTGCGTCCATAAACCGAACCGCGCGCCTTTTTGGTCATTCCGTTTCCAGTAACACGGTAAGTATCTTCTTCGGGCCTGCCGTAAAGGTGATTCGTTCATTTTTCAATAACACCTTTTCAGTCGGCCGTTCCTCCAAGGTCAGGAACGAAGCCCGGGTAACCGCCGCAGGCACGCGGAGTTCGCAGTTAACCGGGTCCGCAGTAGGATTATAAAGCCGCAGCACGTATCCCGGGACAGATTCCGCCTGTTTAAACGCGGCCAGTTGCAGCACCGGGGGCTCCAGTTTCAGAAACCCGTGTCTGCCTGGCATTATTCCCTTTGCGGCGCCGGCCTGCACCACATCCAGCGGCGCCACGTGCCGCTCCGCCTCCGTCAACACGCCGCCTTCCGCATAGGTGCCGGCATGGGGATATATCCGGTAGGAAAATTCATGCATGCCCGGGGCCTGGGAACGTTTCATTTCAGGGCGTGTTTCCCAGCGGCGGCTGACCGTGGTCAGATTGACCTCGTAGGCACGCAGCAGGGTCACCGCGATGGTCCGGTCCGCGTCCTGGGTCACTTCATATTCGCGCAGGCCGGCACTAATGAAGGCCAGGCCCGCCTGCCCGTCGCTGACATCCACAAAGCGCTGCATGGGAAAAGAAACGCCTTGCGCTCCTTGCCACACGCTCTCGG
>JAKLHG010000224.1 GCA_022710255.1 Candidatus Hydrogenedentota bacterium | reverse complement strand
GCCAAGGTGACCGAATACGGGGAACTGTATTTTCTAAATTGCAGCACCACCAATACGCGGGACATTTTTACGTATAACGGCATGAATGCCGTGGGCGGCATGACGCCGCGGGGCAGCGACCCGGAAAATGAATGGATGGGGTGTTTCCAGGGGCTGCGCGTGCCCCGTTACCCCATTGCGGAAACGAACAGCAACGGTGTTGTCACACGGGTCCGGCGACGCACCAACGAGGAGATGGGAGAATTCGGTTTCAGTACGGAACAGTATGATGTGGTCCGGCAGATGTACACCTCCCATGAAATCGAGGAGGACGGATTGAAACCGCAAAGCCTGCACGACCTGATCCGCCTGCGCATGAAAACGGTAGAACGAATCAAGCCGGCCGAATTTATTGCCGCTTATTGCGACGAAATTCTGACAGCCTACCTCGAGCGGGCATGGTTTGTCCAGGATGCCTGGGAGGATGTGCGGAAGAACGGCCCCATCGTGTATCCGGAAGACCTGGAGAATGAAAATATCTTCCAGGCACTGGGGCGGTGGGAAACGTGGAGTTCCCCTTCTTCCGACGTGGACCGGCGCAACAAGTACTTTTACCTGGCAGACTGGATGGAATACGCCGTGCGCATGTTCGGCATGAAGCCCTCCTTTGTGGACCTGACCGGCCTGGAAGCCTATGCCATCAACAGCCAGGCGGACCTTGCGGCGGCCATGATCGCCGAGAAGAACCGGCATTTCAAGGAGAAGTCCCTGGAATACACCCATTCCTCAGGAAAGAAATTCACACTGACCCTTGCCGATATTGAGGCGCGCCTGTACGACCTGTCCTTTGATCCGAACCATCCGCCGGAATTGCGTTGGGGCGCGCCGCCGGACAGCCCGGAACGGGAAGGCATGCCCCAGACCTACACGCCCCTGCCCAAGGGTCAAAAGGTACCCGCGGACGAGGCCTATCGCCTGCAATATTTTTACCGCACCTTGTGCCAACGCGAAACGACCTCCAGCTACCTCCTCGGTATGTACACGGAAGGGTTCCCTATTCGCGACAAACTGGATGCCCAGGTGGGGAAATGGTCTTATGCGACGGAGCCGCTGCTCCACCCGGTGGAAGAGGGAGAACCTGAACCGTCCTTGACGCCGGCGAATCCCTCAGCCATACCCCAGTTGACCCCGGATGAGCAAGAGCCAAAAGACACGGGTGACCCCGGCACGGCAGGAAGAAGCAGAAGCGGTAGAATCGGCAGAGGAGGCCGGAGAACACGAAGGTAGCGATTGTGGGAAGTCAGGTATTTATTCTCTCTGAATTTTCCATCTCAATGAATTACTTGTGATCCAAAATGACGTTGAACCGGTGGAGGTAGTGCAGACGCGATAAGAACGCCGCGTCTACGTTGCTTACCGTATAACGGTTCAGGTGTGGCATTTTTTTTAGGCCGCTTTATGACGTTTGAAAGGGGTTGCATGCATAGCTATAAATTCCTTGTACTGATGGTGACCATGTGCACACCGGTGCTGGTGGGCAGTCACGCCTTCGGTGAAGACCCCAATCCTGCATCGATCCATTCCGACCGCGGCGCCTGGCCGCTTTACCGGCAGTGGAACCTGGCGGAACGGGACCATTTCGCCGCCTGGATAACGCGCATCTTCGAGCGCAAAGCGCTCGGCACGACAGCGCAGCGCCTTGCGAAGCTGGAACAGGTGCTGTCCGACCCGGACATGAACCTGTTGCTGGACCCCGAATTCGCCGGATCCCCGTGCAACCCCCAACCTGACATGGGGTCCATTCTCGCCATGCACCGGGTGGTGGATTGCCACAAGCTGTCCATGTCCCTGGGCGCCTACTACGCCTGCCGGCGCGGGCTGCCGTTCATGTACAGCTATGTGCGCGCCTCCAACGGCGGCGATACACGCACCGCCGATTCCACCTATCCCGTGGGCTCGACAAGTTCTTTTGAATACGGGTCCGCCCTCCAGTTCTTCGTGGATGCCACGGTCGGCACCTGCACCGGCAACCTGCGCGTACCGCCCTTCGGCCAGAATTCGGAACTGAGTGATACGTGTCCCGTGGCCATTGACCGGAAATACCTGGTACCCGGCTGCCTCTATTACCTGGACGGACACGTGCTGGTTTTGGCACACCTGGAACCGAGCGGGAATGTGCGTTTCCTGGACGCGACCACCTCGTACACGCGCGACTTGTACGTGTTTAACAGCCTCAATGCGGTTACGGGCATTACCCCGCGCCACTCGGAAAATACGGGCAACCCCTATGAGGGATGCTTCCGCGGTTTCCGCATGTTCCGGTATCCCATCGCCGAGACGGATGCGTCGGGGAAAGTGCTGCGCGTGCGGCGCCGGACCGATGCCGAGATGGGGGAATTCGGGTTCAGCACGGAACAGTACGAGAAGATGGAGGAACTGGTCAAGAACGGCAAACTCACCGAGAACAGCCATAATTTTAAAAGCATCCACCAGTTCATCCGGTACCGCCTGCGCGAACCGAAACCACTGCCCATCTCCCGGATGATTCAGGCCTACGCGGAAGAGGCGCGGGGTCAAATGATTACGCGGGACTTGGCGGTACAGGCGGCCTGGGCTGATGTGCGCGCCAATGGTCCCATCGAATTTCCCGACAAGGGCGCTGACTGGAATATCTATACCGCCGGCGGACGGTGGGGACAGTTCAGCACGGCCCTCACGGACACGGAGTTCCGCGGGGATTATTTCTTCTTCCTGGAGGAAATCGATGCCGCCATACCCTGGATGGATATAGAATGCGGCCAATTGGACCTGGAAGGGATCAATATTCACGCCGTCTGGAGCGTTTCGGATCTCGCCGTGGCGTTCCTGGCGGAGAAAAACCGGGTCTTCAAACAAACCACCTTTGACATCACCGACAGCGCGGGCGGGAAAAGAACCCTGTCGCTGCTGGAATTGGAGCAGCGCCTGTTTGACCTGTCCTTTGACCCCAACCACCCGCCGGAACTGCGCTGGGGATTCAAGCCGGACAGTGCGGACCTGACGCTGCCGGAAACCTTCACGCCCCTCCGCGGCGGCAGGCAGGCGCCCATGCTGGAAGCCTACAAACGGCAGGCGTACTACCGGTCTCTGGCACACCGGGAGATCGGGGAAACACCCTTTGACGATACACCGCTCACGGGATTCCCCGTGCGCCAGGTCATCAGCGACTACCTGTGGCCCAAATGGCGCGGCTATCCCACCCCGCCGCTGGTGCCGCACGGCGGCCGCGCGGCATACGAAGCCCGCGCCACTTGCGGACGAGCTGCACAGAAATAAGGGCAATCCAATAATGACATACTACCGGGAAACACAGAGGACGGGGCTTTGGGTCTACCTTTTGCTTCTGGCGGTGGGTCTGGCCTCGGTATATATCCCTCTGTATGCAAGCCTTTCTGAAGGGAAATCAATGACCCTGGAATTGCTCTCGGGGCCCATCTTTGCCCTTGCCACCCTGCCGCTGGTGTTAAATCTTCTGTGCCTGCGCACGGAAGTGCAGCGGGACCGGCTATATATGCGGCTCGGTTGGCTGTTTCCCATGATGTGGCGGCGCATTCCCCTGGCGGCCATCGTTTCGGTGGAAGTGATACGCTACCGGCCGTTGCGCGATGCGGGCGGCTGGGGCTATCGCTGGGGAAGATACCAGGGCCGGCGCTGCTGGTATTATTCCATGCGCGGTAACAGGGGCGTACTGGTGGTTACCGGCGACAACAAACAGCATGTGGTGGGTTCCCAGAATCCGGAAGCGCTCGCGCAGGCCCTTCAGACAGCCCTGGACAAGGCCGGGCGGGGCCGGGCGTGAGTTCAATCCTCGTTCTTGTCCGTGAGCATCTGGTGCAGTGCGCCCACAAAACGCCGGGCCGCATCGAGCGTGTCTCCGCTCGTGTCGTTCAAAGTCACCGACGGTTTGCCCGCCCAGGAGAATATAACCTGGTTCCGGTAAATGCCGCGCAACCCGGCCTGTACTCCTTCCGCGAGGACGGCGCTCGAATCGAAACGCACCACAATTTTTGACCCGCCCGCTTCCATGCCGTACGCGCCAATCTCCGCGGCCAGCGCGCGCACTTCCATAATGCGCAACAGTCGCCGCACCGGCGCCGGAACCGGGCCAAACCGGTCTTTGAGTTCAAGGGCGAGTTCGTCGATTTCCTCCATGGAGGTGACCGACGCGATACGACGGTACAGCGTGATTTTCTGCGGCGCGGCCTGCACATACGCATCCGGAATATACGCATCGGCACTGATTTCAAAGGGGGGCAGGGACCGCCTGCGCACGGGGGTCCCCTGCGCCTCCGCCACCACTTCCGCGATCAGGTCCTTGTAGGTTTCGTACCCGACCGAGGCGATGCTGCCGGATTGTTCCGCGCCCAGCAGGTCCCCGGTGCCGCGGATCTCCAGGTCGCGCATGGCCACAAGGAACCCCGACCCCAGCGTGGAAAACTCCTCCAGCGCCTTCAGCCGCAGCATGGCGTCTTCCGTCAGGGCACGGTCGCCGGGCACCAGCATGTAGGCGAAGGCGCGGTGCTTGTAACGCCCCACCCGCCCGCGAATCTGGTACAACTGGCTGAGCCCGAATTGATCCGCCCGGTCCACGATGATGGTGTTGGCGTTGGGAATATCGATGCCGGAGGCGATGATGGTGGTGCAGACGAGGATGTCGATCTCATGATTGACGAAGGCGGCCATCACCTCCTCGAGTTCATGCTTCTGCATCTGGCCGTGGCCCAGGCCCACCCGCGCATGCGGTATCATCTCGTGGACGAATCTGACGACCCGGTTGATGGTCTGGACCCGGTTGTGCAGAAAATAGACCTGGCCTTCCCGGCTCAATTCCCGCTCGAGCGCTTCCCGGATCACATTCTTGTCCCAGGCTTCGATGCATGTGTGTATGGGCAGCCGGTCGTTCGGCGCCGTGTTGATGAGACTCATGTCCCGAATGCCGATAAGCGAGAAGTGCAGCGTGCGCGGGATGGGCGTGGCGGACATGGTCAGCACGTCCACCGAGGTGCGCATCTGCTTCAGCTTTTCTTTGTCCCGGACCCCGAAGCGTTGTTCTTCATCAATGACGACCAAGCCCAGGTCGTTGAACACAACGTCGCTTGACAAAAGGCGCTGCGTGCCGATGACCACATCCACCTCGCCGGTTTTCAGGCCTTTCAACGCCTCCCGTATCTCGGCGGGCGTGCGGAACCGGTTCAGCACCTCCACATGGATGGGATAGTCGGCAAAACGTTCCCGGAACGTGTTGTAATGCTGCTGCACCAGCACCGTGGTCGGCGCCAGCAACGCCACCTGCTTGCGGTCCATAACGGCTTTGAACGCGGCGCGCATCGCCACTTCGGTCTTGCCGTAGCCCACGTCGCCGCACAGCAGCCGATCCATGGGACGCTGCGATTCCATGTCGCGTTTCACGTCCGCGATGGCGCGGGCCTGGTCCGGCGTCTCCTCGTATTCGAAGGCGTCCTCGAATTCCGCCTGCCACGTGGTGTCCCGGCCGAACGCGTAACCCCGGCTCTGCTCGCGCGAGGCATAGAGCCGAATCAGTTCGCCGGTCATCTCCCGGACCCGGCGCTTCACCTTGTCGCGGGTGCGCGCCCACGTGGCGCCGCCAAGCCGGTCCAGCTTGGGCAGGGCGCCATCACCGCCGAGATATTTCTGCACCTGGTCCAGTTGGGCCGCCGGCACATAAATCGTGTCGCCGCCGGCATAGGTCACGGACAGGTAGTCGCCGCTACGCCCTTCGAATGTGCGCAGGCCGGTGTAGCGCCCGATGCCGTGCACCTCATGCACCACGTAATCGCCGGCGCGCAGGTCGCCGAACTGGGTAATCGCGGCGCCGGCCTCGAAACGGCGGCGCTTGCGCCGCACATAATGGCGCCCGAAGATTTCGCGCTCGCTGAGCAGGACGAGATGGTCGGAAAAGGACTGGAACCCGGCCCGCAGCCGGCCGATTTCAACGGTGACCGGCGCGGCGCCGGGGCGGTACCCGTGCTCCTGAAGCAGGTCGAACATCCGCCGCTGTTCCCCCGGGTTCACGCACAGAATCCGTATGTCGAAACCGTCCAGTTCCCATTCCCGCACCTTCTCCCAGAACGTTTCCGTGTGCCCGGTAAACGTGTCCACGGGCCCGGAACGCATCGTCAGGCGAACCGCCCGGCCCGAATCCTTGCGCGGCATCTGGCCCAGGAACAGCTTCGGAAACCGGCCCCACTGGTTGCGCGCCGTTGTCCAGTCCATGAAATAGGGGCTGTCCGCGCATTGGCCCGCCACCTGGATGCCTTCCTCCTGTGCCGCTACGGGTTCATCCACCGCCAGCAGCGTATTCTCGGGGAAATAATCGGTGAACGGGGTAAGATCGCGCTTTTTCAGCGAAACCGTAAGGCTGCTTTTTTCCGAACGCGGGGATACCCGGATTTCCTCCACCCGGGTCACACTGCGCTGGGTCTCCGGCTCGAACAGGCGGATGGACTCAATGTCCTCGTCAAAATATTCCAGGCGGCAGGGCAGTTCCGATGACATGGGAAATATGTCCAGCAGGCCGCCCCGCACGCTGAATTCCCCCCGCTGTTCGACCATGGATTCGCGCGTATACCCCAGCCGGATCAGCGCGGCGATGAGATCCTCCATCGGGTGACGGCCCCCGCAGGCCAAGTGCAGCGAATGGTCCG
>JAKLHG010000223.1 GCA_022710255.1 Candidatus Hydrogenedentota bacterium | reverse complement strand
GCAATATTTCGTCTTCATTCGTTTGGGCGAACTTGGCGCTCCCCGTTACTTGTCCAGGTATGGCAATGGATTCATGAGGCGAACCGGCAGGTCTTCCCCCATGGATGTTTATGATACCGCAATTACGTATCTTGACCGCCAGCTGGGCCTGTTTCTGGACCGTCTTGCAGGTTTGCCGGAGAACCGGCAGCCTATCCTGCTCATCACCTCTACCAATGGCTATGAATTTTTTGAACCGGGACGCGGGGCATGGCGCCGGAGCGGTGAAGCAAAAAGAAACCTGTACGAGTGTTCCTTGCGCGTTCCCATGCTGATCCGCATTCCCGGGTGTGATGGCAGGACCAGCAGAACGCCCGCCTCCCTGCTGGACGTGGCGGCCACTCTGGCTGCGCTCACGGGAATGCCTCTTCCCTATCGGACCGAGGGTCAGAATGTGCTTCAGGATTCCAGGGCCCGGGAGATTGTCTCCATTATGGGAGACCCCATTGCCCAGTCCATGCGTTCGGGTAAATGGCGGTTCACCTGGCAGACAGGCTTGTCCAGCAAGTCCCTGGAACGTGTGGAAGAAGCGTCTGTACTCGAATTTGTCGATATCGCCCGGTACCGGGATAACGAAATTTTACAGGACAACGTATGGCGCGAGCCGCAACTCGTTGATGCCTTTAAAAGCCAGTTGAGCACCGTCCTGCGCGATTCCCGTTTTGGAAATACGGTGCTTACCATGGTTCCCGGCGGAGTGCCCTCCCTGTAGGAAATTCAGAAGAAGTCCTTTGCCCCTTCAGCATTTTGAATTCTGACGCCCGGAGGAAAGGTGGACCTCAACGCATATCCATTCCGATATTCCGGAAGGTCACGGGGAGTTTGAAAAAAAAGAAGACAGGGGAGGGGGGGCATTGAATTCTCATGGAACTTGGGGTCCGGGAAGGGTCGCCGGGAGTTGGTAACTGTACAAGTGAGAGCCACTGCCGAAATAAAGGCGGTCGTCAAGAATGTCGCCGCCGCACATGATCGGCACCGGAGATTCCGCTAACAGGGTAACGGCATGGAGTGCTGTGTCCACCTTGGCAACGCCCCTGGCAAAAAGCATGTAGAGCGTTCCATCCGGTCCTTGTGTGAACACGCGGGGCCCCTGCTGATAGCAGGTGGGACCCAGGTGCGCGCCGGCATCCTCTTCGTAAAGGACTGTCCGCTGGACGGGGTCAAAGACGAAGAAATGTCGACGGTCCCCAATCCCATATATCAAGCCGTTGGAGGCGGCGTGCAAATCGGTATATTCCTGGATGCCGACCAAGACAGCTTCGCGCCACTCCACCTGCTTCGTTCCCAGGTCCATGATATAAAGCTCCGCTACAGTTGCCTTCGTTTTCCCGCCGGTACCGGGACTTGTCGTGGTGCCGCCCAGAAGTTTGTTGTCCGGGAGTGCGGCGAGGCTCATGGTGGATTGGTCCGGTATGATGTGATTATGCTCCAAGAGGCTCTTTGTACCCGTTTGGCGGTCCCAGAATAATAAGCCCCCGCCCGTATAGCCATAGCCGGGGGTGCCGGCCAATATTAGACGCGTGCCGTTCGGATAAGCCAACAGGTCATGGGGACGATGAATGGCCGGCGTGCATTCCGTGAGAAAACGCGGATTACACTCGGAACCGGTTTTTTCGGTCGGCGCCCATGGCGCTGATGGCTGCCATTCCAGAAGAAATCCGCCGCCATAACCGCCGATGAAAACGCGGTCTTCCTGTCGCGCCATTGTATTCCATTGGCCGTAACAGTCCACGTTTGTCCATGAGTCTGTGCGGGGGGCGAAACTGAAGAAACGCATGGGAAAGGAAGTGCCGCCGCATAGGGTGCCATCGGAAGCCGCAATCACGCCCATAATGTGAGCGCCTTCACTGGTGTAGTTGAAGGCCCGTGGATACGACTCGCCGGTGACCGGGTTCTCCACTTCCAGCATGCGGGTTGTCAAGTTGAATGACTTCAACCGATTGCCACCCGGGAATTTAGTATAGAACAGCGACTGGCTGCCGGTGATGATTCGTTTCTCCTCCAGGTTCTCGGGAAAGAGGCAGTTCATGCGCGTCCCCTTGTAAAATTCAAACCAGGAGTCTTTGGCGCCGCCGCCCCCATGACCATAGACCCGTCCGTTCACGTATCTGGCGACATAGCCGCTTCCCGTGATGCGTTCCTGCGGGTCAAGCATCGGTTTCGCTTCCCCCGAGGTCGGATTGAACGCGATAATCTGGCTGGCGGTGTTCCCTATGCCGAAATAAATCCAAGCCGCGTCATCGGCGGCCACTGTTCTTGGGTATTGATTCCAATCTTGTTTGTAAACCTGTCCATAGTCGCGAAATGCGCGCGATGCCGGATCGAAAGAAACCACGCCGCTCTGCGGATACGTGACCGACCAGATGACACCATTGTCGTCCTCCGTAATGCTCATCGCCATTTGGGGCGCTGTTGGCGCGGTGAAGGTAAAGGCGTGTGCAGCGGGATCGAATTCCGTGAAATGGCTGTTGAAATGGGTATAAAACTTGTTGCCGCGCGAAAGAAGGGACGCATAAGGCCCGTCTCCGTCCGGGGAGAAGGGCATGGGTATCTGTTCGCTTGCGCCATTCTCCGCGTCCACCATCAGCAGCGCATAGCCGCCTCGATGATCGTATAACCAGGCCAGAACGACTTCCCTGCCCTTGCCGTCTATGGTAGCCACAATGCCGCGATGGTTACTTACCGGGGTGGCCACGCCATGATGGAAATAGCCGTTTACCAAGGGTTCTGTTATTGCAGGGATTGGTGAACAAAAAAAACACTTCAATCCAACGATGAGGAAAAACGCAAGCGCTGATCTTATCCGATGTTTGTTCAATTGAGATCCTGATTTTTTGCTTCGTGAAAGGCGTGTGCCACATCCAAAGTGAGGCACTACTTTTCAACCGAATGGAATGTGGAGCGTTATCATGATAATTACAGACCGCCTGTTCTGTCAATGTCAAGGGGAATTATGCTCCCCCGTATTCCATTTGAGAATCGGCTGCACATCTTTCTTTGTCGCGGACCAGTGAGCATCAATAAAATAAAATTGTGTTGCCCAATACCGATTTCTTGCAAAATACATGGTTTAGTTCATCATGGACAGGAAGGTGAAACATCGTCCCATGTGCTTTAGTCTAACACAAAAAACGTATTTGGTGGTCTCCTCTTCTTCAGGAACAAAAGGCGTGTTTGTGACTGGTGCCACCAGAAAACAAGAATTGTCTGGTTACTTTTATTTTAAAAAAGTGCAGAACTTTTTCCGGAAACCCCCTCAGGAATAGTAGGGGTGTGGCATTTATTTACAGGAGTAAAAATGGAAACCGTAAAACGTTGTGTAAAAGGTACACACACCCCCTGGGAAATCCGTTGTCATTTGGCCTTGTTGGCCATGGGATACTGGGTGCTGGTATATTTGGCATGGCGGGGATATATGGCGGAGCGTCCGTATTCGATTATGACGCATACATTGAGCGCCTTGGGCAGTTTTGATGCGAATCATAATCCCAGGAACTTCTGGTTGTTTTCCGTGGCCATGATTTACTGCGGACTGGCCATGATTCCCATTATCCTTTACATAAGGCGCAAGTTCGCAGTCATATCAGAGATAGGCGCCAGAATCGGTTCTTTCCTCTTTATCTTGGGGTGTATTGCCATTATCTTGACGGGTGTCTTTCCCGATGCGCACGGTAAGGTTGTTGGTGGCTGGGAATGGCGACATATTCATATAAAAACAGCCGTAACTATTGCGTTTGGATTTGGTCTGGGTGTTATTTGGCACTGGGTATTGATTCTTCGCGATATGATTTCTCGGGGAACGCTGGCGGAATCAGGTAAACTGCCTTATCTGAAATTGCTCGGGCCATTTACCGTTACCCTGCCTGTTTTTATCGGTATCGGCTACCGAATGCACTGGAAGTATCTTTTTGGCGCTCTCCAAGCCGCTTTTCATCTGTCCATGGACGAGATGAATATGTATTGGAACCTTGTGCAGCAGGATTTCCGCTTCTATCCCTTGCTGGAGCACCTGTCCATTTGGGGGCTGACCATTTTTGTTATTTGGTTCGCGGCTGTGATGCCAAGGGAAGAACGACAATACGTACGATTTTAATCTCCTTGATCTTTTGAAGGCCTTTTTCCTCTTGCCTCTGTGTAACCGTAGATCCTTCGACTGCCTTCCAAGACATATAAATGAATATAAACGTTTCTTCTTCCAGAAATGTCTTCGTTTTTCAGAACCCGCCGACTGCAGCCCATCGTCTGTTTTAAGTGAAATTTATCAAACCACCTGCATTTTTTAAAGGTCAAGGTTATAGTACAAGGGTATTAAATTTAAAGGATGTCCAGAATTCATTCAATTTATGGATGTTATTCTTTGTAAGACATCTTAAATTTGACTTGGTGCCTTCGCTAAATTAAGTAAATATAAAAAAACGAGTTAAAAATGGGATTAACATGGTTAAATGAATTTAACAGAGGGGTTCTGGTGTTCGATAAGAGATACGATGGGGATTCTTCTGTATTCCTGTGACGGAAATATTCATGCCTCACTTTTTATCAGGTAAAAATAAGGCTCTTCTTACTCTTGCGGAATGTGGTAGTACGAGCGTTGTTTCTTAATTACATTCCTTTTCAGGACTCTGTATATTGTCAAGAGATATTTTGCTCGAAGCGTTGGAGGGGGAATTATTTTTTTGACAATGGGCATGAATTTTGTTATCATATAACGATGGATGAGGTGAAGTGTTTTCGCGCACCCTTCGGTATCAAGTAATGCCCCATGGCAATATCGTCAGAAGGACCAACGTCAAGGAGAACTCTCGATGGCCGTTGCCCGCCACAATTCACGTGTTTCTGTCGGCACAATCCCCGATGTTCTTGAATTACCGGATTTGATTGAAATTCAAACAAAATCTTTCAAAGATTTTTTGCAGTGGGAGACGCCGCCGGATGAGCGGAAACCTTGCGGGCTCCAGGAGGTGTTCAATGAGGTGTTCCCTATAGCCTCCCCTAATGGGTTGACCCGCCTTGAGTTTGTGCAGTATTCTTTGTCGCCCCCCAAGTATAGTATTCAGGAATGCCTTGACCGTGCTATGACCTATTCGGGTACGCTCAAGGCCTTGTTGCGTCTGGTGCGTTATGAGGAAATCGGCGCTTCGGGCGAGCAACGCGAAAAAATGATGCTGGAACAGGAGGTCTTTCTGGGTGAACTTCCCATTATGACCCCTACCGGCACTTTTGTCATCAATGGCGCCGAGCGTGTTGTTGTCAGTCAATTGCATAAATCGCCCGGCGTATCTTTTGAGCACAAACAACATCAAAACGGGAAGACACTGCTGTGCGCCCGTATAATTCCTTACCGCGGGGCCTGGCTTGAATTCGAATACGATCTTACGGATTACCTCTGGGTAATCATTGACCGGCGCAGTAAACTTCTGGCCACCACGTTTTTGAAGTGTTTCGGCATCGTGGAACCGGAAGAAATCCTGAAACTTTTCTACCAAATAGAAACGGTCACTTTTAAACGGACGCGGGTGATGATTGGGAAACGGAGTTGCGGCGCTGAAGAACTGGCGGGCCGTATTCTTGCTTCCGATGTGATTGATGAGGAAACGGGCGAGGTGCTTGCCGATGCCGCGGAAGAGCTCAGCCCCGTTCTCGTGGACCGCATCATGGCCTCGTCCGTTCATGAGATACATATCATCGCGGTGCAGAATTTAATCCGGGATCCCTCCATCCTGCTGACCCTGCAGCAGGACAAAACCGTAACCGATGAGGATGCACTCAGGGAATATTATTCGCGCAGCCGGCCCGGCGATCCCGCGACGCCGGCCACATGCCGTTCCTTTTTCAACAAGACCTTTACCGATCCCGCCCGGTATGATTTCGCCGCTGTTGGGCGATACAAAATCAATAGAAAACTCGGCCTTCAGATTGATCAAAACAACAAAACACTGACACTGGAAGACGTGTTGAAAGCGATGCAGTACCTTTCAGGGCTGCGTGGCGGCGAAGGCGTATTTGACGACATTGACCATCTGGGCAACCGGCGGGTGCGCTCTGTGGGCGAACTGCTCGCGAATCAGGTGCGCGTGGGGTTAGTACGCATGGAACGTACTGTGCGCGAGCGCATGAATTATCAGGATGAAGAGAATTTAACGCCTCAAAACCTGGTAAATCCCAAGCCGGTGAATGCCGTTATCAAGGACTTCTTCGGCCGCAGCCAGTTATCGCATTTCATGGACCAGATTAACCCCCTGGCGGAATTGACCCATAAGCGCCGTCTCAGCGCTTTGGGGCCGGGCGGTTTGAGCCGGGAGCGTGCAGGGTTTGAAGTGCGCGACGTGCATCCCACCCACTATGGCCGCATTTGCCCCATTGAAACCCCTGAAGGCCCCAACATCGGCTTGATGGCTTCGCTCGCCACGTATGCGCGTATTAACGACTTCGGCTTTCTTGAAACGCCCTATCGAAAAGTGAATAACGGCCGCGTTCTCGCTGATGAAATTGAAATGTTGTCCGCTTACGACGAGGATAACTATACGGTGGCCCAGGCCAATGCGCCGCTGGATGCTAATGGCAAGTTTATTCGTAAACTGGTCTTCTGCCGCCGCCAGGCGGATTATCCCCGTGTCGCCCCCGGTGAAGTGGATTATATGGACGTGTCCACCAAGCAGATCGTC
>JAKLHG010000222.1 GCA_022710255.1 Candidatus Hydrogenedentota bacterium | reverse complement strand
GGTACCGGTATGCCCCAAAGCCCCATCGCGGTTACAGTTCGCCTCGAAATCGTATCGGCACCCGCCACCTTCTCACCGGGCCTGCGTCAAATTTGTGGGTTTTGAGATTTAGGCTACCGCCCGTTGCTCCCAATATTCCTGCATTCGGTTGGATAAAACGACGCACCTCAGCGCCAGCATAGCATTGGCACCATTTACGGTCCATTCCATGCCGGATTGCTTGAACCGGCAGCCCACAAGATGTTTACATGCAGCTTCAACGACTCCTGAGCCGATGAATAACTTTTGTTCGCGATAGTCACGGTATCGCATATAGTCCTTATTTTTATCGAAGTAGTTAACCTGTGTTCTGGCATCTTTTTTCGTCTCGGGGTTATGGGGCAACCATTGGGCTGCTTGCTCCATAATGGCTTCAATGTTTCCCTCCCAGAGATAATCGGTCCACCTTTCACGATAGGTTTCAACATACTTTTGGTTTCTATCGAACAAAGCGCAGCATAACTCGCCGATGTGTTCTGAAGCATGATAATAGTCGATGATAAATTGTGCGTAGCCAAAATGGGTCTGCGCGGTGTTCTTGACCCATTCGGCTCCGTCACCAAGCACAACGACCCGCTTTGCCTGGTATAGTCCCCGACGCACGGCTTCGGCAAAAAGTCGCTTGCCAAATTGGTTTGCGGTCTCGATGGCACCAACAAACGTGGTGGATGCGGGGTCGCGGACAGGTTTCCCCTCTTCATCTAATTTTGATTGTGTGAATACACATCCCACCTTGGCTTCCCGCGTCTTGGCTGTGCCATCGGGCTGTTTTCCTTTACGGTCCTGTACCTCGTACTTTACCATGGGGATTCCGGTGCCATCGAGTTCGATATACAGGGTTTCAACAGGACGCACCAGGCAGGGTTCCGGCGGGTCTTGCGAACACAAGTGTCGGCGTTCTGCAGCCATCCACGCTTCCATACGTTCGCCTTCCTGTTCCGCAACACGTTCTACCGCCTTTCGGCATATGATGATGCCTGCCAATTGCTCCAAATCCATAGAGGCTTCTTGGAATGTCTCTTTAGAGGCCAGACGGGCGGTTTGCCTTCGGACGCCGGGAGAACGAGAAGTGTTCACAATGTCCAATTCTTCATCGCCCGGATAGCGGATGATGCCGCAGGTTGGGCAACGATACATGCTGCGCTTGAAGTGTATCCAACCCAGCAGGGTCAAGAGTCTCTTGGTTCGCAGTCCCCGGCTTTTCATTTGGGTTCCACAGGAGCAGTGCAACGGTGTTTTTTGCCGTCCCACGCCAACCAGAGCCAGGAATTGCTCAAGTACGGTGGCGCCTGCAGCCAAGGCCGCTATTCGAACTGCCGTTTCAAGAGCCTCCAGGTCTATGAGGCTGTGCCGCCGGGCAATAGTAAAGATTCGGTCTATTTCCTGATTTTTCTCGAGCAGGATTTCCGTTTTTTTTCCTGTGTCGTTACACCTGCACTACGCTCGGCGTCACTCAATTGCTGTGTTGTCTGGACATAGGTCTTACACAAAAGCTCGAAACGCTGATAATTTTCGATGTCTTGTTTAGCCCGTTCGAGTTCCTCGGAAGTTTTAAGTCGCTTGCTCTGTGTTTTTCCCTTATCGGCGTTCCAACATACAATCGAGTAGTAAGGGCCGCAATGCGCAGGGCTTGATTCCCCTTTGCGAATCACTTCAAGAAACTGCTCGGTTATTTTTCCTTTGGCCATGCTGCGGATATCCAACATTTGTTGGACAATCATGCCTCGTTGCTTCTCAAAGTGTTTGATTTGGCGCTCGGTATCCATAGGGGGGTGTGGTGTGGGATTCATAGGGTGGTCTCCTGGGTTGAGGTGATATTGTAAATATTTCTTTACAATATCATAACCAAAAAATAAAGGCAAATTTCAAAACCCACAAATTTGACGCAGGCCCCAATGACAGGAAAGACTTCACATAAATGTGGTATACTTTTATTAATCCGGACTTTGTGTTTAACCTTCCCCCGAACACAGATGATAAAGCACTTTCAAAACGGTTCCTGACCGTTCCAGGGTATTGTTTTTCCCTGTCGGCGGTATTGTACGGAAACGGATTGGAGTAGGAAAATTACCAGTGTAAGCGGAGTTTTTGGGGACTCCATCTCGGGGAGGTATGTTGTTGTACCCCTACCCCACGGAGAGACTATCATGGCACACAGAAGAATAGGTGTCGTTACCTTTGACCTTTGGGATTGTGTTTTCTGTGACGAAACGGACGAGCCCAAACGGGCCGCAGCCGGTATGCCACCCAAGCCTGTAGCGCGACGCCAGGTATTGTATGAAGCCTTGAGCCAGCATGGACCTATTGACCGTGCCGCCGTGGACATCGCCTTCAATACGGCCGACCAGGCCTTTCGCAAAGTTTGGCACGAACAATATGTGACGTGGACAACGCCCGAACGCATCAAGGTGATTCTTGCCGGTTTGAACAGGAATCTTCCGAGCCCGGACCTCGCCTCCGTGTCCGATACCATCGAGCGTATGGAGTTGGAGTGCAGCCCTGATCCTGCCCCTGGCGTGCGCGAAGGATTGGAGGCCATACATGGCAAATATAAACTCGCTGTGGTTTCCGATGCCATTTTCACTCCCGGGAAATATCTGCGTGCTTTGCTGGAAAAATTTCGCCTTTACTCCTATTTTGACTTCTTTGTCTTTTCCGATGAAATCGGCCATAGCAAGCCTCATCCGTCCATGTTCGAAACCGTCGCGCAGCATTTTGGGGTGGAATGCGCCGACATCGTTCATATCGGTGACCGTCCACACAACGATATCGGTGGTCCCCATGCCGTCGGTGCCCGCGGTGTTTTACTCACCGTAGTAAAGGACCGGCCCTTGGACGGTCATGTGCCCGATGCCGTCTGTAACGATTACCTGAAACTGGACGAAGTGCTGGCATCCCTGGAACGGTGACGTTTTGTCCCGGCACTTGTTGTTTTCCTTCTCCCTTAGGAACTCCCTATGCCTGTATTTGAAATGCCCTTGGAACAGTTGGAACTGTACGCCGGACGAAATCCCCGCCCGGCGGATTTCGATGCCTATTGGGACCGCGCTAAGGAAGAGATGCGCGCGCTGGAGTCCGGGATAGAATTGATACCGGCGGACTTTCAAACCTCCTTCGCAGAATGCTTTCACCTCTATTTTCAAGGGGTCGGTGGGGCAAGGGTTCATGCCAAGTACCTGCGACCCAGAAAACGCGGAGAGGAAAAGCATCCGGCGGTCTTGCATTTTCACGGGTATACAGGCAGCAGCGGCGACTGGCACGACAAACTGGGGTATGTGGCACAGGGGTTTTCCGTGGCTGCCTTGGATGTACGCGGCCAGGGCGGCTTGTCGGAAGATCCCGGCGGTGTCAGGGGCAACACTCATACAGGTCAGATTATACGCGGGTTGGACGATTCTCCGGACAAATTATTTTTTCGGCAGGTTTTTCTGGATACGGCGCAACTTGCCGCCCTTGTTTTCAACATGCCGGAGGTAGACCCGGACCGTGTTTGCGCCATGGGTATGTCTCAGGGGGGCGGCCTTACCCTCGCGTGCGCGGCCCTCGAACCACGTATCCGTCGCCTGGCACCCATGTGTCCCTTCCTTTGTGACTACCAACGGGTCTGGGAAATGGACCTGGCCGTGAATTCATACGCGGAACTCAAGACCTTTTTCAGGCTTTTCGATCCCAACCACCAGCGCGAGCGTGAAATCTTCTCCCGGTTGGGCTATATTGACTGCCAGCATCTGGCTGAGAGAATCCAGGGTGAAACGCTGATGGCCATAGGTTTGATGGACCAGATTTGTCCGCCTTCAAGCCAATTCGCGGCCTACAATAAGCTCAAGTCGCAACGAACCCGTGTGCTGTATCACGATTTTGCCCATGAAACCTATCCCGGGTTTCATGACAAAGTCTTTCAGTTTTTCTCTGAACTCTGCACTGATGAATAATGCTCGCGGATATGTGCATTAAAAAAAAACATCTCCGTCCGGGATGGACCCGGCGGTCAAACTTATAGGGCGTTGCCCGCGTTACTGTTACTCAAGACCACAAGGAAGCCATCATGGAAAAGAAACTGCGTTTTTTAATACCCGACGGGTACTCTCCGAAAAGCCGTGACGAGTTCATCGCCGTGAACATGACCCTGGCCGGCCAGTTATATGCCGACCTCCTCTTGCGTCGCATGCCGGAAGCCGAATATGACATCTGGTACAGCAGCGACCCCGGCGCTGTACCTCCCACGGACGCGGAACTGGAAACGTATGCGGGTGTCATCTGGCCGGGATGTAATCTTACCATTTATCACGACGATCCACGGGTTCACGCCCACCTGAGTCTCGTTGAGCGCGCCTATGAGGCGGGCATTCCTCAATTTGGCAGTTGCTGGGCGATTCAGTTGGCCACCACTGTGGCCGGGGGTAAGACAGAACCCCATCCAAAAGGACGTGAAATGGGGCTCGCCAATAACATTCGCCTGACAGAAGCCGCAACAAATCATCCCATGATGGAAGGGAAACGTCCTGTGTTTACCCATTTCGTCAGTCACGACGACTATGTTGTTCAGGTACCGGATTGTGTTGAAGTACTTGCCTGCAATTACTGGTGTCCTGTACAAGCTGCGGCAGTTACCTATAAAAAGGGAGTGTTCTGGGCAACTCAGTATCACCCGGAATACAACCTGCTGGAAATGGCGCGGCTGATACGCGCGCGGGCCACGAAACTAATCGAACAAGGGTGGTTTAAGGACGAAGTGGATATGTCCGCTTACGCGTCGAATCTTGAAACCGTTTATTACACTCCCGAAACCAAAAATATTCGTTGGCAGCTGAAAATTGATGAGGACATAATCAAGGACGACATGCGGGAGTGCGAATTTGTCAACTGGCTGAAATACATGGTTCTTGGCAAATAACGTTCCCCCATCTCCCGTGATCGTGCTGAAGCCTCCTGTTTTTAGTGAGACACCTGCGCTTTACCTGTGTCCGAAGTTCCGTTGTATTCTTCCATTCTTCAGCGCAGTAAAAACATCAGTAATATCGCCGCGTCCAGAATTTCATTTTTAAAAATGTCTTTATGGGCGCGCATCAATTTAGCGGAACATACAGCCCAGTTTCTTCCTTTGCAAGCCCTTTACCCAGGCGCGATTCAACCCTTAAACACACGCTTCAGGTCATAGAGTTCATGGGCGTTGCCTCGCATAATGCGGTCTATCAGGGCAGGCGCATCCGATTCCCGCAACCATCCTTCCGTCAGCAATTGTGTAATAGCGAGGGTAATGCCGCGCCGTGCAATCCGCGCATGGCCGGGTACCAGTTCCACCGGTATGTAGTCTCCACCGAAGGTGCACAGTTTGCAGGCGGGCGCTGCCATAATAAATGCCTTCAGAAACTGCGTGGCTGAAGCCGGGTCGATGATCCATGCCCAACACATATCCGCGTAAATATTTGAATACTGTTTGCACAAGGCGATAAGTTCATGCTGATAAGGATAGGCCATGTGCATGAGCACGAAACGGGTTTCAGGGAAGTCATGGGCCAGCCGGGATACGTCACATAGGTTGTCACGCACCCGCGAAAGGTCCATGGAGTCATGGCCTGCGGCATATCCTGTGTGCAGCTTAATCGGCAGGTTATATTCAGCGGCAAGGCGCACACATCTGCGGAAGAGGTTGTCCTGAAGCGCTTTGGTTTCCTGCGCGGTCAGATCCTCTTTTGCGGCGAAACGCATAAAAAGAGGCTCGGCCTCATTGTCGGGAACGTCCTCGAAATTAAGACGCCGCCCGTAGGCGCATTGATCCTTCACCGCGATGGCTTTGCCCCCGTATTTTTCAAATACCTTGTCTATGGTTTCGTGCGCCATTTTCAGTGTCGTTACTTCTGCCCCGGCGCATTCCCGAAGCACTTTACGGTTTATACCCGTGGCAATATTCACGGTTGTCAGGTCAAAACTCAACAGGTCATCAGGAGCTTCGCTTTCACGATAAATGGGGCTTTGCAGGCAGTTTATCTGTGCATGCTCGATGTTGGCCACATCGCGCAATATTTTTCGGTAGAACCCGGGTTGTATATCGGCGCGCAGCCGACGGCTGATCTCCTCACAATTGTCCTCACGAATATCTTCTTCGCCATACAGGGCGCAAACACTCTCGCGAACGTTCAGTAAATAACCCGTATGGCGGCATCGGCCATAATACGGTGCGACCAGTTTCCATTTTTCCTTTGGCGAAAGTTTTCTCCCTATCAGTTTTCTATAGGCTTCTTCCGGCATGCCTGCTACGCGCAATTCGGAATCCGCATAATGGCTGAAGAGCATTCCAAAATCCGGGGCGGGTACATCATCCTTATCATCCACAGCCTTGACTCGTTTGGATTCAGGCGGCAGATGTTCATGCGTATCCATTAAGGGAGTCTGCTCCACCAGGGAGTGTATTCCCCCTTCCGGAACGGCGGCGGCAACCGCCCAATCCTGTCTTGCCGGAAGGGTAGCGCATCCCCCCATGCCAAGGCTCAATACCGTACCCGTGGCGCCCATAAAAGCCCTCCTGTTAACGGATTCATTCATGGCAATACCCTTTCTCCCGTCCTCTGTAATCAGTATTTCCGGATAAAATGGCCTGTGTCAAGAAGTTTCTGTAAAATGGTTCTTTTGGTGAACGCTTTCTTGTTCTTGGTTCAACTGTCTTAACTGG
>JAKLHG010000221.1 GCA_022710255.1 Candidatus Hydrogenedentota bacterium | reverse complement strand
TGATTGCCGATTACCTGCAACGACAGGGATGGCTCACCGCGCCGGTAACCGCTGCGCCTTGACGGGGGGGGCAATGACAACCGTCCTGCCTATCGAATCGCAATCATGCGCTGGATGGGAAGCAGGGCCTTTTCGATGGTTGCCGGATCGAGTTCCACCTTATATTGCAGATGCGTGAGCGCTTTCAGCGTGTCGTCCAGCGTGATGTAGTTCATATGTTTGCAACGTTGATTGGTAAGGCGCAGGATAGTGCGATGGGGGAATTCCACGGCGAGATTGTCGCTCATGGCGCTCTCCGTGAGTAGCGTGTAAGACGGCGCATCCACATCCCGTATGTAGTCCACCATGGCCTTGGTGCTTCCGGAAACATCCACTTTGGCCATGACCTCCGGCGGGCATTCAGGGTGTGCCAGGATGACGGTTTCCGGATGCTCGCTGCGGATGGCGTCCACCTGTTCAGGCGTGAACAATTCGTGGACCTCGCATGTGGCATGCCAGCCAATCACCAGGGGCTGATCATCGGGAACCGCCTCAAAAACACGGTCGTCGGCATCCGAAGGCAGAAAAGGAATGCCCATTTTGGCCGCCGTATTCGCCGCAAGATACCGGTCCGGCAGAAAAAGGATCCGATGATGTCCTGAGGCTATCAATGTGTTCAGCACTTTATCCGCATTGCCGGAAGTGCAGCAATAATCCGATTCCGTTTTGGCGTCGGCATAGGTGTTGATGTAGGAGACTACCACCGCGCCCGGGAACCGGTTTTTAAGCGCCCGGATATCTTCGACGGTGATGCCTTCGGCCAGAGAACAACCGGCATCTTTCGAAGGAACCAGCACTGTCCGGTGGGGATTGAGAATCTTGGCTGTTTCGCCCATGAACCATACGCCGCAAAAGACAATGATATCCGCATTCGTTTTTGACGCAACTACCGAAAGCTGCAAGGAATCGCCTACATGGTCCGTTACCATGCTATACAGGGCGGCTTCCATGTAGTTGTGTCCCAGGATGACAGCGTTCTTTTCTTGCTTCAGTTGATTAATGGCCCGCACCGTCTCGGCTTGGGCATCAATATCCGATTCCGGAACAATTCCACGCAAATGCTTGAGCATGAACTGCCGTGTCTCATCAAGCGTAGCTGATGGTGAAAGTGCTTCCTTTATTGCCATGGGAATGAATATTCCTTATATTAAGGGGGAGGTATTGCCTCTTACGACACTTCATGCACCATTGTAGCAATACTCCCGGACAGGGTCAACCGGCCCAAAGATAAACGACCTGCCGCCGCTTTATCGCGTCGATATGGTATACTCAGGAATCCGTAATCCCTCGTAACCTTCCCTTTTATCAAAGTGATAAACCCTGATGGATAAATATCTTCTTCCATACGAAGAAACCCGTTGGACCGGCGCGCGTGAAGTCATGTCCATGTCCGGTCCCATAATTCTGGGTATGCTCTCTTTCACCGTGATGGAGTTCTTCGATAAGGCGATGGTTTCCTATGTCAGCACGGACGCACTCGCCGCCGTGGGGAGCGCGGGCATCGGGTCCTATACGTTAAGCACCTTATACATGGGCATCATAAGCGTGGTGACCACCTTTGTGGCTCAGTGTTACGGTCGCGGCGAAAAACACCTTTGCGCACGTTATTGCTGGCAGGGAATGTACCTTTCGCTTCTGGGCATTTTGTTCGCTCTTGTCTTATGGCCTCTTTCCGACCCTTTGTTTGCCGCCATGCGCCACAGTCCTGAGGTCACTCGCCTTGAACTGTCCTATTTTCGCATCCGTTTGGTCGGATATGTTTTTATCGGCGTCGGTACAGCCATGGCGGGCTTTTTTCAGGCAATTAACCGATCCCGCATTCCCATGTATGCAGCTATTTTCGGCAACGCTTTGAACCTGATTTTCAATTACCTGTTGATTTTCGGCAAGTTCGGATTCCCGAGAATGGAAGTGGGTGGTGCTGCTTTGGCGACGGTAATATCAACCGCATTCCAAGGGGGATTCCTTTCCATCGTCTTTTTCAGTCGCAGGTTTGATTCTGAATATCAGACACGTACTTCCTGGCCCTTTGACTGGAACCGGATTCGGGAAGTTTTCCGCATCGGCTTGCCGGCAGCCATGACCATGTTTTTCGATGTCGCTAACTGGTGGATTTTCATTTCCTTTATTGTGGGCTATTTCGGAGCGGTCCAATTGGCCGCAAACGCCATTGCACTCGGTTTTATGCACGTGTGTTTCATGCCTGCAGTGGGGTTGAACCATGGCGTCGCCGCGATTGTCGGGCAATGGCTTGGGCGGGGCGAGGTGGCGCGCGCAAAAGCGCGCACCTATACCGCCATGCGGATTGCCATAGGCTACATGATGGCCATGGGAGGTATTTTTGCCTTGTTTGGCGATAAGATCATCTTACTTGTGTTCAAGACCGAAGCGGATGTTGCCGAATTGGGGCATAAAATTCTCATCCTTTCAGCGTTCTTTCAGGCCTTTGACGCTATCAATATCATTTCTACGGGAGCGTTACGGGGAGCGGGCGACACCAGATGGATGATGTTCATGACCATTATCATGTCCTATGTCATATTCCTGCCTCTTGCTTTGCTTTTCGGTATCATAATGAACGGAGGCGCTATCGGCGCCTGGTGCGGCGCCATGATATTTATTATCCTCCTAAGTGCGGTGCTCTTCCATCGCTTTTACAGTGAAGTGTGGCGGGGTATCAATATTTTCAAATACAGTACCTCTGAAGAATAGGAATACGGTCTGCATTCGTTGTCTTGAAAACGGGTAAAGACGCCTCCTGCGATAGATGAATTGAATCCGAATACTATAGGGCCGATTTAGAACCATGTCAATTACCATGCATTTTACTGTGCAACCTGAGGAAGAAGGGCTGCGATTGGATAGCTACCTTGCGGGATCTGTTGAAGATGCGTCTCGTTCTTTTTTAAAAAAAATTATCAAAAATGGCTCTGTTACTGTCAAATCGGGGGTATGTACAAAACCCGCCTATGGGGTGTCCGCCGGGGAGGATATCCGCATCGAACTGCCGGACCCGGTACCCGCTGAACCCACGCCGGAAAACATACCCATTGAAATCCTCTATGAGGATGAAGCCCTTGTCGTGGTCAATAAAGAGGCTGGCATGGTGGTGCATCCCGCCCCTGGACATGAAACAGGCACCCTGATCAACGCCCTGTTGCATCACTGTGCCGGCTATCAACATAGCGGCGGAGATGTCAAACGGCCCGGAATCGTGCACCGGCTGGATCGGGATACTTCGGGAGTGATGGTGGCTGCCAAAACGCAGCGCGCCTACGGTCATCTGGCGCGTCAGGCGGCCGAGCATGCTTTTGACCGCCGGTATGTCGCTCTTGCCCGGGGTGAGTTTAAGGAACAGTTTGGGTGCATCAATGCCAGCCTGGGCCGAAGCCTTGCGGAGCCGTCCCGAATGGCCGTCACGGGTATAAACGCCCGGGATGCCGTTACCCATTTCGAAACTCTGGAGCGGTTCTGCGTTGCTTGTTTTGTGCGGCTTCGCCTGGAAACAGGGCGGACCCATCAAATCCGCGTACATTTACGTTTCGCTGGACATCCTATCCTGGGGGATCCCGTTTACGGTGAAACCCGGTACCAATCCTGGAATGTCTCCCGGGAGGTTCTTGACGCGCTTCAACGCCTCACTGGGCAAGCCTTGCATGCGGAATTGCTTGGGTTTGAACACCCCTATACGGGTCAAAAAATGACCTTTTGTGCCGAACCGCCGCAAGATTTTCAGAATGCTTTGGTGGCGTTGCGCACGCTGGTATCCCCGTTGCAGCGCGATTCCGGGGGAGAAAATAACCGTTAGATGTCCCTGAATAGGATATAATAGGAAGCGGGTGTTCTTCGGTCGTCATGTGCACCCCCCTTCTTATGCAAGAAATAGGGACCGGTGTAACGGTTCAAAACGCGGAACATGCCTTTAAATCAGGCCTGCGGGCAGGTATGTAACGTTTTCTGACGGTGTGAGTTTCTCCATCGGCTGAATCCATCCCCGCAGGGAGCGCCAGGCGGGTTGGCTGCAGTTTCTACAGGTGGAAAAAAATACTATGCAAAATATTAAATACAAAATTTTGTGGAGTGGAATCATTGCCGTTACTTTTGGATGTCTGATTGTACCAGGTATGGAAAGTATTGCAATGGTTGAAGCGGGACTGGACGAGCGGAATGATGAACCTTGTGTTGAGGTATATCGGACGATTCCGGCGGGAAAGTATACGCCCGGAGAGCCTTTGACGGTGGTTATTCATGCCGAATCCAAGTGCAATGATGCCTTCGGTTCGCTTGGATTTACTGAATCAATCCCGGAAGATTGGTTTTTCGTGGAAGTGGGTTCCATCAGGGGGGAAAAACCATCCATCTACCCGGAGGCCGGCAAGAGAGGTTCCTTGGATTTTGGCTGGATTAATGTGCCTGAATTTCCGATAGAATTTCAGTATATCATCAAACCAGTCAGGGAAACCAGGGAACCCTTGAGAATAATGGGGAGTGCCCTGTATTACTTTTCCGTTGGTGATATAAATCAATCCGCGGTTGTTGAAACCGTGGTAGAATCCGCTGACTCTCTGCCCAGCGAGGGCGAAGCGGAACGGGAAGGAGAGACACCCGTTGAAATAGAAGGGGAACTCAACGGCGAAGGTGAAGGGGAAGTGATTCCGGAAGGAGAAGCGGAAATGGAAGGAGAAGTCTCGCAAGAGGGAGAATATGAAGGGGAAAATGGGACGGAAGGAGAAGTCGCGCGCGAGGGCGAAGTTGAAGGGGAAAACGGAGTGGAAGTGGAAGGAGAAGGAGAAGAACAATCCGAGGTTCAGACAGGATGTTGCCAAAGCGCCCAAAAGTCGTTAAATTCCGGTTTTAATGGAAATTCAGCCAATGTGATGGCTGGGAATACCCTGCTGTTGCTTTTGGCCGCTGGGTGCCTGGCGTTGAACGCCTTGAAGAAATAAGCATCTCTATCTGCCTTATTGTAAATTAGTTATTGTCTTAAGTTGACTGTTTCTTCAATTTATTGATAAGATAAGCATGCAATATCCGTGATTCACTGGATGTTGTATCCGCAGGATACTCAAAAAATCGGACGAAGTCAGGGTAACACTTTTTTGGCAACTTCATCGGTGAAACGTTCAAAAGCATTTGAAGATTCCGTACTGGAGCATATTGACCTCCTTTACGCTGTTGCGTTGCGTCTCACACGGAATCCCGCCGATGCTGAGGATTTAACGCAAAATACCTTTGTTAAGGCGCTCAGATTCCACGATAAGTTCAAAGAGGGCACCTATATCAAGGCATGGTTGCTTACTATTTTAAGAAATACGTTTATCAATGAATATCGCAGAAAAGCAAGAAGGCCCATTGAGGTGGAACTTACGGGGATTGAGGTCGCCCCGGAATTGATGATGGATGGAGGGATTCCCTTTGAAGCGCCAAAGGGAGGTCGTGAAGAATTGCTTGAACTGGTGGATGATCCCGTTCGAAAAGCGGTGGAAGAGTTGCCTGAGGACTTTCGCGAGGCCGTTATTATGGCCGACTTGGAAGACATGTCGTACAAGGAAATAGCCGAGGTCATGAAATGTCCTTTGGGAACTGTTATGTCACGGCTATACCGGGGGCGTAAACTGTTGCGGGATGCCTTGGAAGGGTATGCCCGGGAAAGGGGCGCGGGTATCGGTAATGTTTAGGGTCCGGCCAAGTTTACGGCATCAGATTGTTTTTGGGTGACAAAACCTCAATAATGCCGGAACAAGCCGTACTTATTTTTTTGTATTTGGATGAAAACAACACTTAGAACAGCGCAGGAGAAGCAATCAATGACGAAATATAAAATAGGGTTACTGCCGGGAGATGGAACAGGCCCCGAAGTCTTGGAGGAAGGTCTTAAGGTGATGGGCGCCGCTGCGGCGAAATTCGGCATTACCTTTGACACGGAGCACTATGATTTTGGCGGTGAACGCTATAAACGAACCGGAGAAATACTTCCCGATTCGGCGATACCGGAACTAGCCCAATGTGATGCGCTTTTTCTGGGCGCCATCGGGCACCCGGATGTGGCCCCTGGGATTTTAGAAAAAGGCATCCTGTTACGCATTCGTTTCGAGTTGGATCAATATATAAACCTTCGTCCGGTCAAATTATACCCAGGTGTGGAAACGCCCTTGAAAAACAAAGGGCCAGAGGAAATCGACTTTGTGGTCATCCGGGAGAACTCGGCCGGCCTGTATACCGGTGTAGGCGGGGTGCAACGCCAGGGAACGCCCTATGAGGTTGCAATCCAGAATATGGTGTATACCCGTAACGAAGTGGACCGATGCCTGCGGTATGCGTTTGAATATACCCGCAAACGCGACAAACGCAAGACCTTGACGCTGTGTGGCAAGACCAACGTGCTGACCTATGTTTATGGGCTTTGGGAACGCGCTTTTCATGAGATGGGCCAGGCGGAATTCGCGGATATCAAGCGGGACTATGCCCATGTGGACGCCACGACCATGTGGATGGTCAAGAATCCCGAATGGTTCGATGTCATTGTCACGGGAAACATGTTCGGCGATATTATCACCGACCTGGGCGCCATGATACAGGGCGGGATGGGTATAATATCGCCGAACATATTGTCGGTAACGATGACATCAAACCATTCCGGGTTCTTTACAAACCACATGGTTACCGACAATATGTTCGG
>JAKLHG010000220.1 GCA_022710255.1 Candidatus Hydrogenedentota bacterium | reverse complement strand
GCAAAGGAATGTTCCGCATCGCGACGGGTAGGAAAGATTACACGCAAGCGGTGGTCTTCCGCTGTATTTTCTATAATGGTTTTTACCAGCACAGCACCGCAGTGCTTTTCAAGGGATACCAAGTCGGTTACCGTTACGGTAACCCTGTCCATGGAGCGTGTTTTCGTTTTCGGGTCTAACGCTCTTGGAAGCGAGAATTGACGTTCGATACGGAACGTTGTGCGCAGGGGACCGTTTTCTTCGATTCCGGTTATAACGGAGGAGCCATAGGAGCGGAACACTGTATCATTGACCGGAATCCCGCGGGTCCAACCGTCGCCGCAATCACCGGAGTCTTCGTACAGGAACAACCCTTCAAACGAGGGCCCTTCTTTTTGTGCGAGGGAGACGGCTCCACTGTTATCGACGGAGACTGTAATCAAGCCGTTAGAAGCGGACATGGGGCCGCACAGCAGGCTTCCGAATGTGCGTGTCGCATCGTCAGTACCTTCAATCGAAAGCCCGGTTAGGCCGCACGGCGGCAACTCCATTTCAACAGCCACGTGGTAACAATCGCCAGGAACAATCGCTTCTCGCCCGGAGGAGGTGAGAATGCGGCACTCAATGCCCCGTTCAATATACCGGTGCTGATAGGGAACCCGATGGCCGAGGGCGTCCACAAGGTGGAACTTGTTGTATTCCTCTCCGGTAGCGAGGCCGTCGTGAAAGGTGTGGCCTGTCGTGGCACCGTAATCCGATGGAAAATAAAGGGCCATATCAAAAACGCCGGTGCGCGCAAAAGGCAGGGGATTGTGAACTGCGAGATATCGCCAGGCTTCATGGTCCGACGAGGCCGACCCGATGGAAGCCAAACTTCGACGCAACAGTCCTGTTCCTATCATCTCCGCCTGGTCAAAGCGGTAATGCATATCCCGGTGTACCTGGTCAATACTGCATCCGCAGATGGAATCGTGGGGATGATTTTTTAACAGGTATTCCCAAGCCTTTTCCAGATAATTAAGGACCGGCGCGCTGCCGTGCATACGCGCGAAAAGCGTATAAGGCTCGCACCATTTTTCAAGGAGGGCTGTGCACTGGTCGTTCCGTTTTTTCAGGTCTATCCTGGAAGAAATGGTGTGCACGATGAGATACTGGCCGACCCGCTTATGGTCCCGCGCAGGTTCGCGCAATTCACCTTTACGTTCCGGATAGTCGTCACGGTATTTTTGCAGTTCAGCCGCGAATTGTTCCAGGCTTCCCCAGACAAACTCTATTGCGGGATAACGGTGCCGTAATTCTTCCAGAAACCCCGGCATTTCCCGATCCGGCCGCTGATGGTCAATCGCGTCAAGCATCAGTACAACAGGAGCAGCACCTCGCGCCTGTTCTTCTGCAAGATAAGGCTCGAAATATTCCTTGAAACTTTCGTCAGTATTTCCCGCTTTTTTAATGGGGGTGCGGGCTAGTAAATCGAAGGGACCGTAACTGCCTTTGTCCATCAATTTGTAGTATACCAAACGGCTGCCATCCGGTCCTGCCCAGACAAAGTGCGCGGGACAGGTTTCATCCTGGGTGCCGCGCCAGACAATGCCGGTCTGCAGGCCAAAGCCACTCATAATCATGGGTAAGGCTGCGATATGGCCGAACTGATCGGGTGTGTAAGCAAAGTCCAAAGGTTTGACACCCAAATCCCGGCAAATGCGATATCCGCGCAGCAGGTTGCGTATCATGCTTTCTCCCGAAACCAGCCATTCATCGGGCAGATTATACCAGGGGCCCACCAGCAGTCGGCGTTCTTTCAAAAGGCGCAGCAGCCGTTCACGCCTTTCGGGGCGAATTTCAAGATAATCTTCAATGACAATAGTTTGTCCGTCCAGGTGAAAGCAGAGATAGCGTGGATCCCGTTCCATCAAATCCATTAATTCATCGATAAGCTCCACCAGCCAGATGCGGAACTCCTGAAAGGGTTCATACCATTCCCGGTCCCAGTGGGTGCCCACGCAGTAAAATGCTTTCATATCTCCAATTCCTTTGGGTTTGTTACAGGCTGGTGTCGTAGGATGGCGCATAGAACGTGCAGCGTGGGGGCAGGTTGCGGCTTTCAGAGGATGTTTTCGCCCTCGTAGTCTGCCGGGATATCCAGTCCCAGTGATGCCAACATGGTAACCCCCAGATCTTTTATATGGGGTTCCTGTTTTTCCAGTCGTCGGTTGGCAAACATGACACCCGGCAGATTCTTGAAATCACTGGCCGCATGCTCACCGCTCCATTTGTCCTTTACCGGTTCGAAAAGCGGTCCTGCGACCCCTCCGCGTGATGTTCCCCGGGAATTTTGGTAGTAGGGTGAATATCCCAGGGAAATATCGGGGGCGTCCGCTTTGGCTTCTCCCGAGTAGACCTGGCCCGAATACAGCGTGGAGAATACCTTGGAGCCGGTTTTAGGGTCGATGACCTCTCCGAGTTTGGCCTGCAATTCGGCAATTAACGCATCGGCCTCCTCCGGCTTTACAACACCGCCGGTTTCTCGGCCTGCCAGGTTCAGGTACAAGGAACTCAGTCCAACCGCGTATGCCCGGGTTGCACTCCATTGAATACCCTGTAAAAACCCCGTTTCCGCCTGTTTTGGATTATTCACCGCAAGGTAGCCATTTTCCTGAAGCCATACGTTCAGGTTGAATTCGGTGCGCCAGGATCCGAAGCCATGGTCTGAAAAGACGATTAAGGTATCTTCTTCGCGTAGTCGTGCCAACACGGCTCCTGTCTGCATGTCTGCCCGCTTGTAGGTATACTCCAGGGCGTTGCGCCAATGTTCCGGAGCACTCGCGTCATAAAGGGGATGCCCTTCGTCCCGAAACCGCCAGAACATGTGACCGGCACGGTCGGTTGCGGTCCAGCCGCTGAGCAAAAAATCAAAGTCTCCCCGCTGCAACTCATCCAGTGTGAGCCGGTCGCGCCAGGACATGGTATAGTCTATATCTTTTAGAAAACCCTCTTCATCAAGGTCATACTGACGCAGGGCATGGGTATCATAGGCCCAGCCGATGGTCTTATACAGGCCGAATCTCCCCTTTAATTCCGCGCTGTAAGATTCCGGCTCGGTGAAGGCGGTATATGGAGCGTCCGGATGATATTGTACGCACGCCATATAGATGCGAACCTTTTCGCCGATTTCCAGCGGATAAAAGCGGGTAATGCCGAGTATCTCCTCCTTTGGAGACATCTCAAATCGCAATTCCAGCCAGTCCGACCAAGTGCCCGCCTCTATATCGACTTGCTTGCCATCGGCAACCACAACGCCTTGCTTGTCCTTGCGGTTTATCTTCATACGCAGGGAACTTCGCGTGTATGCATTCGGATCGCTAAAACGGTAGCGGTTGTCTCTCGGGCCCGGGACGGTAAAACCGGTCTCATCTTCACCGCTGAAAGACAGTGCAATGCGTTGTCCGCCGCCCAGGTCTTCCTGTAACTGTTCCGGGGTAAAACCGTCTGAAAGGGAGAAATAGGTGCTGGTCGTTCCGCGAAGGTCGGGCACTCCCAGGGCACTTATCATCATGCCGTTTTTAAGCGGGTCCGGAGGAAATGCGAAAGGAATATTCAATATCTTGCCTCGTTTGCCCTGCGCATCGGCCACGGACCAAAAGGGGTTTCCCATTCGATAATTCGTCCCTTTGGCGGGAGTCTTGAGGCCGCCCGCTTCATCAAGGACAGGGGGATCAATTTTGCCCGTGCCTACCAGCGGCATCGGCCCCTTGGGGCCTTTGGGATTGCGTCGGATGAAATCATAAATATTGTGTCCGCCGGGATTTTTACATGTGGCATAACTGTTCCAGGCCACCGGCGACTGAGGTGGGATTGTGGAGGTTAAATGACAATAGGTTCCTTGTTCCTGCAGTTTTTTCAAGGTGGGCAGTTCACCCCGCTCAAGCATGGCCTCGACCACGGAAGGTTCCATGCCATCATAACCAAGCATTATCATTCTACCTTTGGACTGTGCCCGGGCGCGTCCTATATGAAAGAGGCCGCCGGATACGGCAGCGGCGCCCAATGCAGCCTGTTTTAAAAAAGACCTGCGGGATACGTTGCTGTTTGCTTGCTCAGGCGAATGCACGAATGCTCTCCTTTGTCCAGTAGTTGCCAAAATATTCGTCGAATGCATAAAAGCTTTTATTTTACAAACAAAAAACGGCGGTTATCTATTCATTTTCTTGCAGTGGATTGTATCTTTGCATTTTAGCTAAAAAAATGTGCAGCACGGCAATGTCTGAGGAGCGCACTCCAGGAACGCGTGCTGCCTGACCGAATGTCAGGGGTTTTGCCTCTTTGAGTCTCTGACGGCTTTCCCGGGGCAATCCGGGAATAGCTTCGTAATCGAAAGTGTCCGGAATTCGCAGTCGCTCCGATTTTTCAAAACGTTTTATGGTTTTTGCTTCCCGCTCAAGATATCCGCCATATTTGACACGTATTTCAACTTGTTCACAGGCTTCGAAATCCAGGGGGGCGTCTGGTGGGGTCAATTTCCAGATATCGTGCAGGCTAATATCCGGGCGGCGCAACAGTTGTTCTGCCGAACAGGGAACTGTCGCCGGCGCCTCGCCGTGTTCTGCAAGAAATCCATTCAGTGCTTGCCCCGGAGTCAGTACGCATTCCCGCAACCGGGAAATCTCCGAAGCCACCCTGCTTTCACGTTCTTTTACACGGCAAAGAAGAGACTCATTCCGAATGCCATATCTGACAAGCCGCACATCGGCGTTGTCATGTCGCAAGTGAAGCCGGTATTCCGCCCGGGAGGTAAAAAGACGGTAGGGCTCCAGAACCCCTTTGGTCACAATATCATCGACGAGTACGCCCAAGTAAGCTTCATCACGTCCGATGATGAGCGGGGGAAGGCTCTCAATCTGGCGTAGCGCGTTCAATGCCGCATACAAACCCTGTGCCGCAGCTTCTTCATATCCCGAGGTGCCATTAATCTGTCCGGCGTGAAACAGTCCTCCCACCTGTTTGGTTTCCAGCGTCAATTTCAGCTGGGTCGGAGGAATGTAATCATATTCAACGGCATAGCCCGGCCGGATAATTTCCGCCTCTTCAAGACCTGGACAACTGTGCAGCATCGCCAGCTGGACATCCTCGGGAAGGCTGGTAGAAAGGCCGTTAACATAGTATTCCGCCGTAGTGAGCCCTTCGGGTTCGAGGAAAAGATGGTGCCGAAGCTTGTCGGGAAACTTGACGATCTTGTCCTCTATGCTCGGACAGTATCGGGTCCCGACACCCTCAATGCGGCCGGAGTAGAGTGGGCTGCGGTCCATATTGGCTAAGATGATATCACGGGTCGTTTCCGTGGTGCGCGTGAGCCAGCAGGAGACCAGGTTTCGATTAAATCCTTCAAGGGGTGTCGAGAAGGAAAAGGGCCGGGGCTCCGAGTCGCCAGGCTGTTCCTCCAACCGCTCAAAATGAATGCTGCGCTGGTGTATGCGTGCGCAGGTGCCTGTCTTGAGCCTGCCCACCGTAAAACCTAGCTGGCGGTAACAGGCGCTGAGGCCGTCCGCCGCGGTTGAGCCCCCGCGGCCCCCGGGCACCGTGGTCATGCCATAATGGAGCCTGCCGCGCAGGAAGGTGCCGGTGCAGACAATCACGATCCGGGAAAACACCTCCTCGCCAAAAGAGGTGCGGATGCCCTCGACCTTTCCCTCTGATACCAAAATTTCCGTTACTTCCGCCTGTTTCAGGTACAGATTTGGCGTGGATTCACAAACAGCCTTCATGTAGTGTTGGTATAAGACCCGGTCTGCCTGGGCACGCGGAGAATGTACCGCCGGGCCCTTGCTGCGGTTTAACATCTTGAACTGTATGCCGGTCTGGTCTATACATCGGGCCATCTCGCCGCCCAAAGCGTCTATTTCACGGGTGAGCTGGCCTTTTGCAACGCCGCCGATGGAGGGATTGCATGACATGCGCCCGATATCATCCAAATTCATGCCGACCAACAGCGTAAGGCGGCCCATGCGCGCGGAAGCCAAGGCGGCCTCAATGCCGGCGTGGCCCGCCCCTATTATAATCAAATCATATGTGTTCATAAGTCCTGTTGCGAACAGTATTGTCAAATAAGGGATATGGAGAGGTGCCCATCAAAAATGGAAAGCCTTCTTGAGATATAAGGCTTCTTCTCCGCGCCCCTCAAATTTTATTTTTCCTTGGATAACAGCCAACTCTATCCGTCTCTTTTTCATCAGGATGGCTGCCCATAAACCCGCTTCCAAATGCACGGTTAATAGAGCGTCTTTGGCAAGAATCCCCTTTTCTATGTTTAAAGTGCCCCGTTGAAAATGGAAGGTGTAGGTTTGACTGGTGTGTCCCTTGGAGTCCTGTAGTTCCAGTGCTATCACGGCATTCCATTCAGGAACGGAGGCTCCGTCAAATTGGCTGGCAAGATTTTCGGTAAGTCGCTCCGCTTCAGCTGCAAAACGCGAGACATCCCTGTAAAACCACGGGAATCTTGCTGTTCTTGGTGCGACCACGCTTTTTGAACGCTCCCGCATCCTGCGGCTTATGTTGGATAATAATGCCGCGGGACGCTCCACTTCATCCAGATAGACTTCCCTGCGTCTTCTTGCAGACTCCATGATGGCGAGTCCGAACCGAAGTACTTCGGCGCCTTCGTCCAGGGAGAGCAGGGGAGAGGCGTCTCCAGAAAGAACATCGAAGAAATGCCGTCCCGCATTGACAAATCCTAATCCCCAATCCGTGGGTATGTTATCGTAGTGCATCCATGCG
>JAKLHG010000022.1 GCA_022710255.1 Candidatus Hydrogenedentota bacterium | reverse complement strand
AACGTTCTTTTTGTACATTTTTGACTTTTACCTGGATGCCCTATGCGATTATCAGATAAGACGACAAAGGAAAGAGGCATTATGTGCGACAAACGGTTTAATCTTGTATGGATGGTGTGGGTTATGGCGGTTACGCTGAATTTTCTGACGTGGCGTGCGGAAGCGGACGTCTACAGCGGCGGTGCGGGCACGGAGGCCGATCCCTATCGCATTGGAAGCGCCGCTGACTGGCAAATGCTTGCGGCCACGGCAGACGACTGGGACGAGCACTTTCATCTTGTTTTAGGGGAGGCGATAGCCTATCTTACAGGTTGGCAGCAGGGCGACAATCCGATGGCCTATGCCATTCGTGCCGCCTACCTGTGGCAAAACGGGGAACAGTATGTTTTTAATGGTGCGAGTGTCCCGCCAACGTGTTGGGTGCTGGAGCCGTAAGACATATTTAGAGGGCTGTTTTCCGGTGATGAGGAAGAGATCGTGTCATAAAATAGGGTTTCCGTATTCTAATCGGGTGACTTGGTGTACAGACACGGCTATTCCAATTCCCAACCCTTTCTATAGGGTGGATTGACCAGGCTATTGGCCTCGTCATGGTTGGTGAAACGAAGTGCTTTTGCATCCCAGTCGAGTTTGCAGTCTTTGAAACGCATGGCTAAGACGCCGAGCAACACCATTTCGGTAAGCGGGCCGCCATAGTCGAAATTTGCGCTTGCAGGTTCGCCACCTTCTTTACAGGCGCGAATCCAGTCTTGTTCATGGGCATTGTCGCGCTGGGGCATACGGCGTAATACTTTTGGGGGCCGGTCAAAGGCGCGCACTCTTTCCTTTGGAAGAAATACCAGGCCGCCGGCGCCATGAGAACCGTGCACGGCAATACCCTCCTCGCCTACAAGGATGGCGCCGTTATTATCCAGCTGCCGGTCGGCCTCAAAGAGTTCCGGGACCGGAGGTTTCAGGCGGCCGTCGTACCAGGTTAATGAAACCGGCGGCATGTCTCCACGCGCGGGAAACTGGTAGCGGACAATGGAAGCGCGTGGAAACGTTTCCCCGCCGACTTCCGGGTCGTAATGGGTGGTTGTGGCCTGCACGCTTGCGGGTTGTCCCAGGTCCAGCGCCCAGAAGGCCGGGTCCAGGATATGACAGCCCATATCCCCCAAGGGCCCTGTTCCAAAATCCCAGAAGCCGCGCCAGGTAGTGGGATGATAGACGGGATGATACGGGCGGTGGGCTGTGGGGCCGAGCCATAATTCCCAGTCCAGGCCGTCCGGGACTGGCGGCGTGTCTTCCGGGCGTTTCATAATGGGAAAGTCGGACCAGGGGTCGCCACCCACGGGACGGTCACTCCAGGCATGCACTTCGCGCACCTTGCCAATGATTCCCGCCTGAATCCACTCCCGCAGACGCCGTATGGGCTCGGAGGAGTGCCCCTGGTTGCCCATCTGCGTCTGAACGCCGGTTTCACGGGCAACCTCGGTGAGGCGGCGCACTTCATACAGGCTGTGTGCCAGCGGCTTCTGACAATATAGATGTTTCCCGGCGCGCATGGCCGTCATGGCGGCTGCGGCATGGGTATGATCCGGAGTTGCCACAATCACCGCATCAAAGGTATCACCCGCCTTATCGAACATCTCGCGAAAATCACGAAAGCGCTTGGCGTCCGGATACGCGGCATAGGTACGGGCGGCTACCGTGTCATCCACGTCGCACAAGGCGACAATATTTTCCGTCGCGCAGGCGTCAATATTGGCGCGGCCCATGCCGCCGATCCCAATGGCGGCGATATTGAGCCGTTCATTGGGAGAAACGCGCCCGGGAACGACCCGCGCCGTATTAGCGCGAACCGCATGGGAACTGAATACCGCTCCGGCTCCGGCAACGGTCAGAAACGTACGCCGCGTCAAGTTTTCTTTTTCCATCGCTTCGTTCCTTTCAAAGCAGCCCGGTAACACAGTTTAACTCGCGTTATATCGTTACATAATGTCATACAGAAAAGAAGGTAAGATCCTACGCTTCGTCCGGGACTTCGCCCGGAAGAAGAGGCACTTTCGGCGCAACAAGTTGCAGCGCTATAGACTAAGAAAAACAAAGGGAGAGTAAAAACGCCTGTATCAACCTATTTCGCCTTTCCTTATAAACAGCCGTAAACATGGTCATTCCAGTTTTTTCGAGATTGCTGGCTCGGGTCGAAGAACGGTACTGGACAACGCGAAAAATACCGGAATCCAGATTGGGCCCGCTGCAATGAATACCCAGTTCCCTTCTCGAAAACACAACGAATGCGGCCAATCCCGCATCCACGGCCTCAGGAACTGGATTCCGGTCTTTTCGCGTCCTGGCACCCACTCCGCTACACGTGCTTTTTCTACCGCGAAAAACCGGAATGACGTGTTGTTTTTGGATTCTTGAACTAAACCAGGACATAAAGCTCTTCGTGGTAAGAAACTGAAATTATTTATCAGCGAAATGGTCCTAAGCGCCTTGCTCCCTGAGAGGAAAAAGAGGCCGTACCCACTTTTATACGCACTCTGCCAAACCAGGTTTCAAGCGCCCTCCGTTTTGTCAGGGTTAAACAAATCTTCCCTCTGTCTTATCAAGGACGGGTCTGCACGCCTGCCGCCGCAATCAAAGACTTTATTTCCACCGTACAATCAGTACTTTCCGGCGTGATCTCAGTGCAGGGTTCTCCCGGCCCTTCACGCAGGATCAGGCCCCGGATGGCGTGGGCGCCCTTGTTGCCCTGGTCTTCCTCCGTTTTCAATACGGGCCGGTCGATGGAATCGTACACGACACAGTTTTCGAAAACGATGCCGCCGTGTGTTGTTGTAATACTTTCCCGCATAAGAGTGATGAGGAGTGGGGATGCTTTTTTATGGAAAGGGGCTGTATTACGCCATTTGCAGTTGACAAACCGCACTTCGGCGGCCGAAGCGGATTTGTCATAGATAAACGCGCCGCCATTGCGCGTGTTTTCCACCGTGCAATTCCGGAACTCAACATAGCCGCCCGGGCCGTCATCCCCAAGGGCGCCCACGCCGATGCCCTGGTCCCGGCCATTCCGGACATGGCAGTTTTCAAACAGGATGGACACGGGTTCCGATCTGCGGCGCAGCGGTTTCAAATATACCAGTATTCCTGCGCCGCTGTTGCCGAAAAAGGTGCAGTTGCGGGCGGTCACATTTACCATCTTCTCATTTTCCCGGTTGGGTTCCAGGTCAATGCCCGCCTGCGGGGCCGTGCCGCTTGTGCCCGCTAATACGCAGTTCTCTATCAGCAGGTTTACCGCGCTGATGACGCTTATGCCCTGGCGGTGGTGGTTACGGCAGGTCACATCCCGAATGAGGACGTCTTTACAGAAGGGCTGCCGGTCTGTCGCGCCGAGGTAAATGCCGTCACCACCGCTGCTCTCCAGCGTGAGGCCTTCGATGCGGATATTGGTACAGCCGGAAAAGTCGAGGGTCATGCGCCATTCTGCCTTTTCATAGGCGTCGCTTTGATAATCCGCTTTGCGCATGCGCATGCGCGCGTTGTAGCCGCGCAAGGTTATGTTTTCACATTCGGTGGCGGAAAACAGGCTGTCGCCTTTGCCCTTGAAGGCGTCTTTTTTCGCGAGGATCTCCACTCCCGGCTCCAATTCCAGTTCCAGGTTGCTGCGCAAAACTACCGGCCGGATCACCCACGGCGCGCCCATATACGGCACCAGCAGCCGGGATACACCGGAATCAATGGCCTGCTGCAGGGTGTCCGTGGCGTCTTCGGGGTCGAACCCCCACCAGGCCGCGCTCGCCGTGTCCCGCGCGCCGGCAGCCGCTTCCGCGGCTGCTTGCGGACAGGGTACCGTCAGGGGGATTTTTTCCTCTTCCGCAAATCCAGCGGCCATTACGGCACACCACATCGTCAACAGGTAATACGGCAGGCGCTTTCTTGTCATGATATATCCTTTTCGATGCGCACCGAACCGGGTCAGGGCCGGCTAAGCGGTTCCAGTATCTGGACGGACTGGGGCGTCATCTGGAGGGAAAGGACGCCGTCTTGTATCTCTGCCTCGTCTCCGGAGATGCGGTCCCGGTACTTTGTACCATTCAGGGACTTCAGCCCGCGCAGGTCGCAGGCCAGCGGGTTGGTCCATTCATTGACGACGAACAGCCACGGCGCACCATCCGACGTTTTGGCCAGCACGGTAGCCGCCCGGTCCACCGACCCATAGGTGGGTTGGTAGGAAACGGTGATGTCCAGCACGGCATCCGGCGCAGCCAGCACCGGTTGCAGGTCGCGCAGTTCCGATACAAAGGCCAGAAGCTCGCCGTAAAAGGTAGAGTCCTTTTTCACGGCATGGGAACCCCAGTACAGGATGCCGCGCGCGCCGTGTACAATGGCGTCAAAGGCCATGTATCGCGTTTCCTCCAGGGTGGGCGGGCGCAGTTCCTTTCTTACGTCCTCCGGTTTGTCCGGCTGGATGTCGCCCCAGCCGAAGCCTTGCAGCACCATCCACACAGGTTTGCCCGGGGCGGCCTGGGCCATGCGCCGGGTATAATCGCCCACGCACGACATGCTGCGGTTCGATAAGTCCGAATGGCCGACCTTTTCATTCACGGGCACCGGGTAAATATCGCAGCCCACAATGTCGGCGGCCTCGTTGAACGCGGCCAATTGTTCGATTTGATTGCGCGGCGCATGGTTCATCCATACGGGCCGACCGGCCAGTGCCTTCAACAGGGCATATCCCTCCCGCATGCCGCCGCACATCTTGGCGGCGCGCTCGGGGGCGTTGCCCAGGCCGTATCCCGGCCGGGGCGCTTCGAGTCCCATCTGGCGCCACAGGTCGTCGGAAAGCGCCTCGGCTTCGGCGTAATTGCCTTTGTGATAAAGGGCGTCGACCTGTGCCCGCTGCGCCTGTAATTTCCCGCGGGCCGACTCATCGGTAAGGGCGTTGATGTGCTTGTGTTGTTCGGCGGGCTCGGCGCTCCGGCGCCACATCTGCGCTTCATACCAGCAATTCCACAGGGCCTCGTCGGGTACTTCCCAGACCAGCATGGCCGGGTGTGCGTTGAGGGTGTTGTTCATGGATTGCAGGTCGCCACGGCGGGCGTCCGTATCTTCGGACAAGTCAATTGCCGCGCCCGTGTTGACCCAGGCGTATACCCCGTGCCGCTGCAGCCGGTCAAGGGCGGTACTGTCGGCGCTGGACCGGACCAGGTTAAAACCCGCTTGCGCTGCGCGCGCCAGTTCGGCGTCTTCCGCCGGGTTCTCATAAAGACCCACTACGAAGACCCGGGCGCCGTTAACGTTCAGCATACCGTCCGCTTCCACGGTGACTTCCGCCGCGAGGGCGCCGTTACACACAGCCAAAAGAAATAGCACTACTGCAACAGATATCTTTTTCATAAGCAAGCTTTCTTTTTCGTTGTTACGTGGGATTAGAGTGGAATAAAAGGAACTTATGCGGTTTCATCGCTTCCCGGTAAAGGTATCACGGTATTAGGACGAGGTTCAACAGATTCCTGCAAATTCATCCTAAAGCGGCAATTGTGATACACTTGCCTCCATTATCCGGATTCGATTCCGGACATCACAAATGGGTTTCTTAACAACTTTCAATCAATGGGATGGCATGCATCATGGATACGCCGTATTATCTCGATTTATTGGAAAAGTTCAAATCAGTGCGGATTATGGCGATAGGGGATATTTACCTCGATGAGTATGTGCACGGAGCGGTGACGGAAATCAGCCTGGAAGCGCCCATCCCTGTCTTTGAGGTCCATGAGAAACGCTATAATCCTGGCGCATCCGGCAATGCCGCCTGCAACGCCGCCGCCCTGGGCGGCCGGGTATATATGGTTGGCGTTGTAGGCGCCGATGTGAATGCCGGCATTATCCGGCGGGAATTTGAAGCGCGCAACGTGGATGTTTCCGGCCTGGTGGAAGACCCCGCCCGGTCCACGAATACTTACGGGAAGTGGCGCGCGGGCGGACACAACATCCCGAGTCAGGAAATTCTGCGTACCGACACGCCACGGCCGAAAATGATTTCTGGGGATGTGGAAGGCCGAGTTATCGAGCAAATCCGCGCGCTGGCGCCCCAAGTGGACGCGATAATGATAGGTGACCAGGTTTCCGCCACTATTTCGGAACGGGTGCTCGATGTTATTTTGGAGTGTGCCTCAAAGTATAGCCTGATAACGGTGGCCGACTCCCGCGCCCGGGCCGGCTTTTTCAAAGGGGTGACCCTGGTAACGCCCAACGACAAGGAGGCGGGCCTGGCCGCGGGTGTGGAAGTGACGGACCAGGCTTCCCTGGAACAGGCCGGCAAATTCCTGCTCGGCCGCGCCCAAAATGTCCTGATTACTCTGGGTCCCGACGGTATTGCCTGTTTCGCGGCTGATGGCCGTATGGAAAAAGTACCCATTCGGCCGGTTGCCGTGCGGGATGTGACCGGTGCAGGCGATACGGTGACCGCAGCCGCCACATTGACCTTGGTGGCGGGGGGCTCCCTTTATGACGCGGCTTATCTGGGCAACCTTGCCGCGGGTATTGCCGTTACCCAGACCGGGGTTGTTACGGTTGCCAATGCCGAGGTTTGCGACGCCCTGATAGAGGGGGATACGCCTGCCACGGACAAGGTGAAAACGCTGGAGCAGCTGCAGGCTCTGATAAAGCGGTTGAAGCGGGAAGGCAAACGCGTGGTGTGGACCAACGGCTGCTTTGATATCCTCCATGTCGGCCATATCATGTATTTACAGGAGGCGCGTAAGGAAGGGGACGTAATGATTGTCGGCCTGAACAGCGACGCTTCGGTGAAGAAGAACAAGGGGGCCGACCGTCCGGTGGTAAGCGAGCGTGACCGTGCCCAGGTGCTTTCCGCCCTGGAATGTGTGGATTATATTGTCATATTTGATGATAAAACGCCCCTGCCCCTGCTCGAAACCCTGCAGCCGGACATCTATGCCAAGGGCGGCGACTATACCATGGACACCATCGTGCAGGAGGAGCGGCGGTTGGTGGAGTCTTACGGGGGGCGTATTGCCATCATCCCTGGCCGGGAAGGCCAGTCCACCACCTACATCATCAATAAGATTGCCGGGAAGTCCTGAACAGCGGGGGCGCCCGGAGGTCTTGGCCGGGGGCAAATTTTTCTTGCATCCGGCGGTTTATTTTTGTATACTAACCGTTTATATGTTTGTTAAGGAGCGTATGGCGGGGCCGTAGTGCGTCTGCATACGGTACATCTGTCCGTGTAACGGGCAGCCTTCCTGTCATACACAACAGTCGGACCATGAGGCTTATCCGGTAGTATTGGGTTTGAAACCGGACAGGCGGCAAGGCGCTGGGAGCACGGCGTTTTTGTCGCGGATGCGGGAGCATGGGAACTCGCGGGCTACACGGTCAGACGGAGAAAACAGACAGCTATGCTGGAAATCATTGCGTTTGTGTTGCTTTCGCATCAACCGATGGCGCCTGTGGCGGAGGGTGTGGCTTCCTACTATACGGTTGAAAGCGCCGGAGCAAGAACGGCTTCAGGGGAGAGGCTGAATGACGGCGATTTCACGTGTGCCATGCTTCAGGGAGCATTTGGCGAATATGTGCTGGTTGTTGCGGAAAACGGCCGTTCCGTGGTATGTCGCCTGAATGACCGGGGGCCTTTTACCCGGGGGCGCGTGATCGACCTCTCGCGGGCGGCCATGCGCGAATTGCATCCGACGGCGGGCTTGCTTACGGTGAAAGTATTCCGCCTTGGCACCAATCCTCCCCCGGAATTGCTCCGAAAATCACTCAATTGACCTGAAATCCACCCATTCCGTTCTAATCAATGCGGTTGGCTTTTCCTCAATCTCCGGATTGTATAAGCCGAGTTCCACCTGGTAACGCAGGGGACGCGCCATGACTGGCCGGGTGAAAATCAGTGCCTCGTTGGTCTTCCATCGGCTGGCGGGCGGTTTCGGGTCGACATCCCACACGAGTTCCGGGAGACCTTTCTGCGGCTCAAACAGGCCGTCACGGTCCGCTTCATGGACCTTGGCCCGCATCCAGATGCGCAGCGTATTTCCCTCGGAGGGAGTTTTTTTGCAGTGGATAACCAGCCTCAAAAGATACCAATTATCCGAGGCTTTCCCGACATTTAACTCCAAAAGGCTCGTATTGTCGTTCATCGGCTGCCTATTTCCCGTATATCGTTCAAGTGCCCGGGTATAACGCTTTTCCAGGGCGGCTCTCTCCTTGTCGGATAACAGATAGTTTTTACCGTCCAGGGCCAAAACCTTGTACATCTCAAAGAGATTGCTTGTTTTTTCAAGGTTGGGAAGCCCTTTTTGCGCCAGCACGTGCGCATAGCCCGGCCCCGCGGGGTTGTTGTCTTCGACCTTTAACGCTGAAATATTTTCAAAGCCCTGCTCCAGAAAGAAGGCCATATTTTTCTCGAGTGCCGCGATATAGTCACCTTCCAGGGGCTGATACAGCACTATGTAAGCGGTTTCCGCCAATTCGGGCAGGGTGCCTTCCGCTGCTCGCGATTGGGCTTTGACCGGGGCAAAATGCCGTAAACCGTCCTTTTTTAGGCTGGCTTCCATTCTCCGGGTATAAAAATCGAGACCAAGTGGTGACGGTACGGGGGAAACCTCCTGGTACCAGGCGACAGCCCCGGCCGCCCCTTCCGCAGGAGGAGCCTCTTGACGTGTGGATTCGTGGTCGGCCATGGATTTGAGCAGAAGTTCCGGAACCTGTTTTCCCCCGCTGGGCGCCTGCAGGATGTAGTGCCCCGTCCGGATGGTATCCTTGTATAAGGTCATACCCGAATTACCCCGCTGCTTTACTTCAGGTTCATGGGATAACACGGGAAGTTCCAGCCGCTTTGCGGGTCCAAAAGGAATCAGACTCAGATTGAGGAACTGCAGCGTCAGGAAAAGCAGCAATATCCCCCATAGCAACCGGCGTAAACGCACAAAAGGCACCGCATCCAGGGCGAGTGTGGCCAAAAAGGCCGGCGCCGCCGCCATACCGTAAAGAAACCTCGGGCTGTGCAGGGAAAAGAGGCCGGTCAACAGCAGATAGGTACCCAGCGGCCAGGAAAGCAAGAAGAGCGCCAGGGCGGTACGGTTGCGTTTGAGTAATAACGCGGGCACCCCGGCCAGCGCCACCAGTGCCAAAGGCAGAAAGGTTACTTCGTTTACCAAATAGATCAGGTAGCGTTTCCAGAAGCGATGGTAAGGCGCCAAAAGCCGGGTATCAGGACAGGCGGCGGAAGGGGGGGCGGTGTCTGTGGAGAATCCGGAGATGGCGGGATCAAAAGCAATGCGCGCTTCAGGTGTTTCCGTTACCTCAGGCAGGGCGCCCGCGAGGCGTGACGCGATGCCGGGTTGAAACAGGCTTATATCATGCCCCCGATGTGTGCTCCACCAGGTGTACACATATTCCAGATGGCTGAAATACCACCAGGAGCAAACCGCGGTGACGACTATGGCGCACAAACCGAGATTAAACAGAAGTTTTGCCCATGGGCGTCGGGTGGTGGCATCACCCGACGCTTTTTCCGGGACCAGCGCCTTTACCATACCCGTACTCCACGCCAATGCCATGGGCAGGGCCAGGTAAATCAGGGCCGTTTGTTTCGTCAGGAGTGCCAGTCCGCAAAGGAGGCTAAAAAGCAAGGTCCAGCCCGTCTTGCGGAAAAAATCGGATTTCAAGAGGGCAAACAGCGCCCATAGAACCAGGGCGCCGCACAGGGTGTCCGGCATGACCATCCGGGAATAGCCGTAAATCATGGGCGTTAACGAGGCGACGACCGCAGTGAGCAGGGCGTTGTGCGGCGCCATGCCCTGGCGTGCCAGCGTGTAAATACCCAACAGTAACAAGGCCAGCGCAAAACTTCCGGAAAGGGCGGCCCCATCCGGGGTGTCGCCGAAAAGGTGTATGGCGGCGGTCCCAAGAAAATGGGATAGCGGCGGATAGGGAGATTCAATCCCGATAGCCGCCATCAGGCGCGCCAAAACGCCCCGTACCTCAGGCGGGAAGAGGGCGTCATGAAACGCTTCGGCCTGCTGTATATGGTGAGCCTCATCCCACCGGATAAGATGGCGGTCCACGTTCAGCCAGTAAGTGTTCAGGACGGTGTGAAAAACGATAATCAGCAGCAAAAGCAATAACCCGGTGATATCAGGCCGGCGGCTGGTTTGAACCGGCGGGGCCTTTGGTGTTTCCGGAGGAAGCAGACGCCATCCCGCGGGCATTTCAACGCCGACACCGGGAAGGATCTCCGTGGGTGCGGGTGTTGCCGGTGTTTCAAATTCCATCAATGGACTCCTACAGGTTGCAGGCTGAATATAGTGAATTAAGTGGTCCCGGGCTTCTCCCCGTGCCAGCTAGTCGCCCGTCAGCATTCCCGCAACGCAAGCGGTCATGAAGGCGGCCAAACTGCCGCCTATGAATGCGCGCACGGTCATTCGGGCGATATCGCCGCGGCGTTCCGGGGCGATGGCGGACATGCCGCCGATAAGGATACCGAGGCTGCCGGGATTGGAAAAACCACATAATGCATAGGTGGCTACAGTAATGGTTCTTTTGCTTAAGGTACCCTCCTGAATGAAGGTCTGCAGGTTTTGGTAGGCGATAAACTCATTAAAAACGGTTTTGGTTGCGAGTAATTCGGCCAACGGGCCAATGTCCTTTGAGGGGACGCCCATGACCATCGCAAACGGTCGGAAGAAGTATCCTAACAGCGTGGTGATTGATACGCCTGAAACGGCTATCGCGGCCTGATCGGCCAGATAGATCAATCCGACGAAAACGATAAGCATGGCGGCGACATTTAAGGCCATGTTTAATCCCAGCGTCGCGCCGCGCGCTGCCGCGTCGAAAATGTTCTGGCTTTCCACGGGCAGGCGTACGCTGGTGATTCCGGAGGTTTCCGGTACCTCCTTTTCCGGCACCATCATCTTGGCGATCAGGATGGCGGCGGGCGCACTCATGAGCGAGGCGGTTAACAGATGCCCCGGTTCCGCGCCGAAGTTGGCATAAGCGACCATGACACTGGCCGCAATAGTGGCGAGAAAGGTGGTCATGATGGTAAACAGTTCGGAACGGGTCATGCGCTGCAGATACCCGCCCAGGGCAGCTGTGGATTCAATGCCGGTAAATACAAGGAGAGCCGCGCCAAATGTTTCCGCGCCTGACGTTTTCAAGGTGCGGCGCATGATCCAGGCCATGGCGCGGACCACGGCTTGAATAACGCCCAAATGCTGCAGGATGCCCGCCAGCCCGGCCACGAAAATAATGACGGGCAACACGTTAAACGCGAAGATGGCATTGATGACAAAAGGTTCCTGGGCCGCCAGTTGACCGTCAGGGCCCGGCACCAAGACCCGCTCAAGTACAAATAACCGGGTGAGATTGCCGAATACAAAGGCTGCGCCTTCCGTGCTGGCGGCAGTGATGAAGTCGAAAACGTGGTTGACCCCGTTAAACAGCTGGGCGCCCAGACGCGTATGCAGAACCGCCATGCCCAGAAACACCTGCAGGAACAGCCCCCAGAACAGGATGCGCCACGGAATATGTTTCCGGTCTTCCGAAAGCAGCCAGGCCAGAAGGACCATGCAGAAGAGACCGGCCAGACTGGTTGCCTGCATCCCGAAACTACCGCCCATGGGCGTACTCCTTGTCAAGCCCGCACAGGGATTATTCAGCGTTGTTTCCGGCCGCTTTCTTTAAGCAGGCGGCCGCTTCTTCACACTGGTCGGTGGCTATGAAGTCAACCCCGGCCGCACGGGCGGCCTCCCAGCGTTGTTGTGCCACTTCCAGTGAGCCAAAGTTATACCCGGTACCCCAGCCGAAACGGAGGCCGGTTACCTGATTGTGTCCATTCAGAGAATAAAAGCGTATCCAATAGCCCTGCTCATGGGCCTGTTTCACCAGGGTGGCCAGCCGTTCGGCGTCGTCGCTGGTCCATTCCCCCGCTTGATTCTGCCCTTCCGGTTCGACCGCGCTCCAGGAGTAGTTTACCCAGCGCCTGAAATTGTCCGCCGGCTTGTCATCGCTGCCGCGGCCGAAGATGCGCAGCCGGCCCCCCACGGGCACAACATCATAAAACTGCTCGATTTCCGGGCGGCCTCCACCGGTCAGTACCAGGACAGGTTTAATCTCGATGGGCGTGACGGGATCCGGCGCGGGGCCCTTCACGGCTGTACACAACCAGTTCTCATATTCTCCGGTAAGCGTCCAGACAGCGGGGTGCATGGCCCTGTCATGGCCGCGAATATCATTGATATTGAGCGTGATCAGGGGCCAATGGCGCTTGTCTTCCGAGGCCAGCGCCTGTTCAACCAGCGGCCGTACCCGCTCAAAAAAGTATTCACGCAATGTCGGTTCCTTGCCGTCAAAGGGCCCCTCATGGGCGACGACCAGCCGTCCCGCACCGTCATTGCCTTCCGCGTGCCAGCACAGGTCGATTTCAATGCCCAGCGGGACCCCCGTTTCCAGCGCCCGGTCAATGCGGTTATGCCAGAGCCCATGATAGGGATAACAATTATGCGCCTCCATTAAGACACGTTCACCCGGCAGAAAACCGCCGGATTCACCGGCGCTCACGAATATGCACACGGAAAACACCATGATAACGGGCCAGGTTATTTTCATCGGGTTCATACGGTTCCTCCGTCGTGTTAGGGTTGACCGAACGGATCAGTCCGGTCCGTCAGACCTGTCGGATGCGTCGATTACAGAGTATACGATTTCCTGAAGTGTATTCAACGATGAGTTCCATGTTTCAGAATAGGATTGACCCGCCATTGGGCTTCTTCGCCCCAACGTTTATGATTTATCTCTTTGGACTCGAACGGGGCATCTCCGTACAGTATCCGGCTTGCTACCGCCATTAGCAACAGGGCACAGAGAATCACGGGCAGCGCCCCAAGCCAGAGACGCCGCACCAGTGATCGGCAGGATTCCGGTTCGGTTGTTTCAAGAATTGCGGCATCCCTTGGTAAAAACACTATCAGAAACGTTGCCAGGGCGGCGTTCACGATGATCACCCATTCGGTCACCAGCCGGTTTTCGTGAAAATGGACCAATGCCCGCTCAAAATTGGCGACTACCATGATCCACAGGAAGGCCAGATAAATCACTTGTCCGCGGGCCGTCCAGGAAGTGGGCACAATCGGCAGGGGGCGCTTGAGATGCACTGTCATCAAGGCAATCACCGGCGCGGCCAGGACAATCCATGTAATGAGGAACCACGTGGAAGCGCTGAACTCCAGAGTGCCCACCAGCGGCATTTTCATGGAGGCCGGAACAACGTCCGCCCACTGTTCCACGTTCTTGCAGACATTCAGGAACGTGATGAAAAATAGCACCAGAACAATGGCCGTAAATTCCGGCCAGCGCTTGCGTTCTTGGCTACCCTCGTGCGGTTTTACGAATACGGCCAACACGCCCAACGCTATCGCCAAGGCTATGCCGTGTCCGAAGCCGTGCAGTTGTTCCATGATGCTGTGCCAGTTGGCGCTTTGATAGTGGGCCCACAGGCCGGAAGGGCCGCCAGGGTTCAATGCGGGATGTCCCGGCATGCGCAGCAGGGCACGCAGAAAAGGCACGAAGGCAAAGGAGAATCCGCCGATAAGGCCGGACAGGGAACCGGCAAGCGTCACGCCGCCCAAGCCGTATCGACGGCAATACAGCATGCCGGCGATGAATACGCCCAGGATGCCCGCCCAGTCGTCGCTGCGCGGCGGCGTCAGCCGGAAACCGCCCATGAACTGCAAGGGTATCGAACCCAGCACAGGAAGCAACAGAAAGGCGAGCAGCCATCCTCCCGCCAGGTACAGCAGGAGCCGGGATTCACGCCGCCAGGCGCCCCAGTAATAAAAATAGACGCCGACACCCAGCCCCAGGCCCAGCAGCCAGCCTAAATGTTGCGGGTAATAGTGGGCGAAATTCGGCCAATTCGACAGGTAACTAAAAATGCTGAAGGGCCTGTTGGGGTCTCCGACGACTATCACCAATGTCCGCGCCAGAAACGCATTGATGCCCAAAGCGCTGAAAACGGCATATACCGCCGCACCGCCGCCCGCACCCAGCCCGGCGAACAGCACCAGGTATCGTCCCCCGGCAAACCGGCGGTCCCAAAGGTCGAAGAGACAGACGCCCACCAGGGCTGCCAAGGCGGAAAACCAGTCCGCATCATACCAGTATAACGGGCTTTGATGTCGATTCCAGGTGCTGTCCATGTGCATTTCCGCAAGGGTGCCCGCCTCCAGAATGGTGCGGGTGTTCAATAACCACACTTGTATTCCCGCGCTGAGCGCCATCACCAGGGACATGGCAAGGGCCAAACCCGCCAGCCGGCGCCAGCCGCTCCCTTTCAGGCGATGCCAGAGAAGTGCGCAAACGGCTATAGCCGCCGTGAAGCCCGGCCACCAGGCAGGACCTTGAAATCCGCCCGGGGAAGGCATAAAAAATGAACCGCCCAAGTATACGGTTTCCGGTACGATAATGGCGTCCTCCAACCAGGGTTGGATAACGAGGTTACTTAAGGCCATGACCAACAGGACAAAGAGGGTCGGGACCATAAAATCATTGATTTGTTTTCTGTCCATGACCGCAGGTAGGGCGGTGCCCATTCCCCCTATTCCAGCCCATAGCACGCCAACGAGAAAGGTGGCGTAAAAGCCGTAGATACAGGATTGCCACTGCTCGGAACCGCCAAAGGAAATGGGATACATGTAGGAAATCGAGCCGCCGAATCCCCAGCCCAGGCCGCCAAAAAGCGCGAAAAAGGCAACCCGATGCCGCCAGTCCTCCCGGCCGGATACCAGGCATGCGGCTACGGAAGCGAGTACCCCGGCAATCATGGCGCCCGATTCGTGGCCGAAATTGCCCCGGATACCCCAGCCGATTGAAAGGGACAACGCTATCAGGAAAACGGCGCCCGGCTGCAAGCCGGGCAGGTCTCGCCAACGCATCATTATTTCATCTCCCGGGAGTTGAACCAAAAAAGCCGCCCTCAGGATACACGGTTTTCAAGGCGCGAATAAACCTGTCGAACTGCACCGTCCAAAATTCCTACCGAAAGAGACATCGTCCTGTCATTTGCCAACGTACCAGGAAGAAGGAGTACTTGCACCCGGGGGAGGAACCTGGGCATGTTGTTCCGGTCAGCCGGACGCAGATTGGATGCTCCGTTTGCATTGGACACATTCCAACGGCGACAATATCCCTTTATAATACAGCCCTCTTTTTTGGAGTCAACTCCCCGTGTTAAGCATTTTAAAAAAGTTGTTCGGCACCAGTGCCGAACGGGATATCAAAAAACTGCTTCCCCTGCTCGAACAGGTGAATGCCCACGAACGGCGCATCAGCGCCATGAGCAATGACAGGCTTCGCGCCCAGACCGGCGTGTTAAAAACGAAACTGGCCCAGGGTGCCGATCTCGATGCGTTGCTGCCGGAGGCCTTTGCCGTGGCAAGGGAAGCCGCCAAGCGGGTCGTTGGCTTGCGCCCTTTCGACGTGCAGGTGCTCGGCGGCATTGTGCTGCATCGGGGCGGTATCGCGGAGATGGTGACAGGTGAGGGAAAAACCCTGGTGGCCGTCCTGCCCTGCTACCTGAACGGCCTGACGGGGGACGGCGTGCACATGGTAACGGTAAACGATTACCTGGCCCGGCGTGACGCCGAATGGATGGGTCCCATTCACCGTTTTCTGGGGCTGAACGTAGGCGTCATTCAGCATGACATGGACGTGTATGAACGCCAGGCGGGGTACCGGGCGGACATTACCTACGGCACCAATAACGAATACGGCTTTGACTACCTGCGCGACAATGGGTCCTTGTCCGTCAGGCATTGCGTGCAGCGCAAGTTGAACTACGCCATCGTGGACGAGGTGGACTCAATCCTGATAGACGAAGCGCGCACACCGTTGATTATTTCCGGTCGTCCGGAAAAAACATCGGACATGTATCTGAAAGTGGACGATGTGGTGCGCGCTTTGCGCAAGGAAATTCATTTTACTGTGGACGAAAAGCAGCATCATGTTATTCTGACCGACGACGGCAT
>JAKLHG010000219.1 GCA_022710255.1 Candidatus Hydrogenedentota bacterium | reverse complement strand
ACTGCCAAGGCAATTACCCAGGATGGACGCGCAGTGGCAACATTGGTATGGCCTGATGGTGAAACATATTATGGTGAGCCGCTTCCTGGTGATATTTCGGAACGTTGCGGTGTATGCGCTTCAGGTATCATCAGCGACAATCCCGGCGTTTTCCAGCAGTTTCTGTCGCTGGCGGGAGAATGGCGCATGTTGGAAAAGCAGCGGCGCATTCGGGAGCGCATGAGTCGTGTAGGTCCGGATCAGGCTATGTACGAAGCGTTCATGATCGCTTGCGGTTACAGCGCATTCAAGGAACAATTCCAGAGAATTGCGCAGGCGCTGCCCTACGACCGCGCCCGGCAATTGGCGCAACAAATGCCAGACCTGCTGGAAGTGGCTTTGCTTCGCATAGCCGGACTGCTGCCGATGGAATGGCCCTACGAGAGCGAACCGCCACTACACTATCTGAGATGTGCGCGAGCGCTTCAGGAACACTTGTCCGGACTGGGCGTGCTTGACCTTTCCTGGCGCAACGGCAACAGCCGCCCGGCAAACCGCCCTGAGCGCCGCCTCGCAGGAGCGGCAAGATTTTTCACACGCACTGCTGATTACGGATTGTCCAAAAGACTGGAGATGATGTGGCGCACCCCGATGACGTCTGTGGAACGGTGTACTGCAATTGAAGACCTTTTCGGCAATGCGATAGGCTTCTGGGCAAACCATTGCAGCTGGCAGGGTGAATCCATGTCCCGACCCTCAGCGCCGTTGGGCAAAGGCAGGATACACACCATCATCGGCAACGTGCTGATTCCCGCCGCATTAGCCCTGACCCGTTCGGATACGCCCAATCCCGAAGTGGAAGCGCATGTATTTGAACTGTTCATCAACCTGCCCGGGGAACCGGAAAACCGGATTCACCGACGCATGATGCAATGGCTTGCTTTCGGGAAGAACAAGGTCAAAATGAATTTCCGCAGGCAACAGGGCCTCATGCAGATACATGAGGATTGGTGCGCACACAACCCCTCCTGCCGTAATTGTTCCGTGCTAGCCTATTTGCGATCTTTGGGCGGGATTGAAAACCGTCGGGAAGCGGTTGAAGGGAAAGGACTCAAAGGACCAGAAGGACAACAATAGTGAGGCCGGCACCCCTGCCGGGTGCTTGCAGTTGCCGTAAAGTCTGCTGAAAAGGTATCCTTATGCCGTAAGTACAAAGGAGTTATCGCCCCAAGGCAACTCGACTGCGCCAGCAAAAAGTATTTTGTACGGATATCTTTAGTAGGCGTACCTTCCCGGGTGCGCCATGGAACACTACACCAGATGGTTGGATTGCACTATGGCGCACCCGGGAAGGTACGCCTACTAAAGATATCCGTTTATGCCAGGACCTTCAGATTGCAAAGACATGTTGAAATCCTGAAATTAAATGATATAAGGCAGGCAGCGTAGCGTTCGCCCGTATAAAATACGTAGTCCCCAGGACCACTTTATTCAACCGAGACCACAACAACCTTCATGCACACCCACATACGCAATCTCATCACCTTTCTAGCCTGCGCGGTTATTCTGCCATGGACGCCCGGCTGTTCTTACCGCTCCCCCGGCGACCAGAACATTTTGCAGGCGGGCAATGGCGCCGAAGTACAGGACCTGGACCCGCATGTGGTATCGGGGGTCACGGAACACCGGGTCCTGAGTTCCCTTTTCGAAGGCCTGACCGATGCTGATGCGGCCACGCTGGAACCGGTACCCGCCGTGGCGGACCGGTGGGAAGTGTCAGACGACGGGTTGCACTATACCTTTCATATCCGGCCGGAAGCGCGATGGTCCAACGGCGATCCTGTAACCGCCCGCGACTTCGCCTACGCGTGGCGCCGCATACTCTCCCCCGCTATCGCTTCGGAATATGCCTACATGCTGTACTGTCTCAAAAACGCCCGGGCCTATAACGAGGGGAAATTGCGGGATTTTGACCAGGTGGGGGTGTTCGCGGCGGATGTCGAAACCCTGCGGGTGGAACTGGAAAACCCCACGCCGTATTTTCTAAGCATGCAGAACCATTTCGCCTGGTTCCCGGTACATCAGCCGACCATAGAGCGATTCGGGCGCATGGACGAACGCGGCACCGCATGGACCCATCCGGGCAACCTTGTATGCAACGGTCCCTTCATCCTTGACGACTGGCTTCCCAATGAAAAACTCAGCGTCCGAAAGAACCCCTATTACTGGGACGCGGGCTCGGTGCTCCTTTCGGGGATAGATTTTCATCCCATCGAAAACCTGCAGACCGAGGACCGTGCCTTTCGCAGCGGGTTGCTGCACCTCACCGCAACCATTCCGCTGCACCGGGTGGCGGTGTACCGGCGGGACCGGCCGGAGATTTTGCACATCCACCCCTATTTTGGATGCTACTTTTACCGGATGAACATAACGCGACCGCCTTTCGACAACCCGCTGGTGCGCCAAGCCTTCGCCCTGTCCATCAACCGGGAGGAAATCGTGACGAACGTGCTTAAGGGGGGGGAACAGCCGGCAACCGCGTTCGTGCCGCCCGGCGACACCAAGTACCCGGCCATAGACGTGCTGTGTTTTGACGTGGAGCGCGCCCGGACGCTGCTTGCAAAGGCGGGTTATCCCGACGGCCAGGGCCTGCCGCCCGTGAATATTCTGTACAACACGAGCGAGGCGCATAGAACCATCGCCGAGACAGTGCAGCGCATGTGGAAGGAAAACCTGAACGCGGACGTGCGCCTCCTGAACCAGGACTGGAAAACCTATCTCTCCTCCATGAATACGCTGGATTACGAGATGGCCCGTTCCGCCTGGATTGGCGACGTGGCCGATGCGGTCAATTTCCTGGAGTGTTTTCAGACCGATGTAGGCAATAACCGTACCGGCTGGTCGTCGCCGGAATATGACGCGCTCATTGACCAGGCCTATGCCGAGGCGGACGTGACCAAACGGAGTGTTCTGCTGCAACAGGCGGAGGCACTCCTGCTGGAGGGGGGGCCCATAATTCCCGTCTATTTCTACTCCTGGAAGTTCCTGATGTCCCCGGAGGTGAAAGGATTTACGCCGAATATCCTGGGCTATTATCGCTGGAAAAACTTATATCTAGACCCTGGGGAGTAATAACGCCCATGGCATTGTTCCTGCTAAAACGTTTTGGTGAATTTGTGCCCACCCTGTTTATCATCATCACCATTACCTTTTTTTTAGTGCGGCTGGCGCCGGGCGGGCCTTTTGACTCCGAAAAAAGAGTGTCCCCGGAGGTACTGGCCCAACTCGAAGCCCATTACCACATGGATCGCCCGCTGTTGCGGCAGTACTGGGATTATCTGTCTGGCCTGGCCCGACTCGATTTCGGCCCCTCCTTCCGCAAACCGTCGCGTACCGTGCGGGAATGGCTCCTCCTGCGGCTTCCCATCTCTATTGAACTGGGCATCTATGCACTGGCCTTCTCCCTGGTCTTCGGCCTGGGCGCGGGCATCCTGTCCTCGCTCCGACAAAATTCCCTGCTCGATCACGGCGCAACAAGCCTTGCTATGCTTGGGATTTGCATCCCCGCTTTCGTACTCGGGCCGCTGCTGGTGCTGGTGTTCGGCTTGTGGAACGACTGGCTCCCAATTATGGGGTGGACAACGCCTGCCCATAAGATTCTGCCGTCCATCACGCTCGGCGCGGCCTATGCCGCCTACATCGCCCGCATGACCCGGGGCGGCATGCTTGAAACACTGAGCCAGGATTTCATCCGCACCGCCCGCGCCAAGGGACTGCGGGAAAGCCGGGTCGTCCTGCGGCACGGGCTGCGCTCAGGCATCCAGCCGGTTGTCGCGTTCCTCGGCCCCGCAACTGCGGGGCTCCTCACCGGCTCTTTCGTGGTGGAAACTATTTTCCTGATCCCCGGGCTCGGCCGTGAATTTGTGGAGTCCGCGTTCAACCGCGACTACACCATGATCAGCGGCGCCGTGCTGGTATATGCCGTCCTGGTCATGGGACTCAACCTGGTTTCCGATATTGTCCTAGCCTGGCTGGATCCGCGTATCCGAGCGCGATAACGAATATGAATCTGAAAAAGAGGATTCAATTCCCGGTGTTTTTTTATGTCCGTTGAACCCTTTATGTCCTTTGGATCCTTTTCTTTTAGAGCGGCAAATCGACAAAGGACATAAAGGACAGCAGGGACCAAAAGGATAAGAAAGACGCGAACACGAGTTTCAGGCTGGGTTGAGGCTGGCTCTCAAGTTCCAGAGGGTGCCTCGAAGACTAAGGAGAGGCGAGAGAAAAGAGTTTTCGTTTTACCATAAACAAGGGTATAATTGAGTCGATGTATTATAATGTGGGCAGTATCAGCAGAAATTTCATGCAGGCTAATAATCAAGGAGTCGTGATTATGCAGGGCAAATGCTCTTTCCCGCCCTCCCCCATTGGGCGGACATCGTATCGTTTTGTAACCGCACTTGGCGTATTACTCCTATGCGCGGCAATGCCTTTGGCCCACGGGCAGGGGACGGACCTCGTCGTTAACGGCGGCTTTGAGGCGAACCCGGTACCGCCCTATCCCGGGTACACCGGCACCATCACGGGTTGGACCCTCGGCGGTGGGGATGTGCTCAATAATGCGTCCGGGCCATTCTACCAACCAGCGAACGGCCCGATTCCCCAAGGCGGCATGGTATACGGACACCAAGGCGGCGGTGCCATTTCCCAGACCATAAGCGGCCTCAGTAACGGGGCGAATTGCACGCTCAAGTTTTACAGAAACCTGCGTGTCACGGCACCCATGAAACTTACGGTGTTAATGGGTTCACAAACGCTTTGGGGGCCGACCAGAATACTGACCACCAATCCGTTCGTAGAAGAAACCGTCAATTTCACACATAATTCCGCATGGGGGAATACGCTGACTTTCTCTTTTACCGAACCCGAGGGGGACGCAACGATACTGTTGGACCATGTCCGGCTGTTCGTGTCCTACACGGTCACACCGAGTGTTACGGGCGGCAATGGCGCCATTGCGCCCAATACGGCGCAGCCGGTGAACGCCGGAAGCAGTGTCGCCTTTACCATGACACCGAACTCCGGGTACCGGCTGTCGCAGGTTCTTATTGACGGCGTCCGCATTGATGACCTCTCGACCACCTACACCTTCACGAATGTCTATGCCAACCACACGATTGCGGCGTCGTTCGCGCTCCCGGACTGGACCTTCGACACAGGGGGCTATTATGAAGGGTGGTCGCCCTACGGACACATCGCGAGTTCACAGGTTACAGGCGGCCTGCTGCGGTACGACATTACCGCCGCCGCCACCGATCCGATGTGGGGATCGCAGCGGTTGACGCTACCGCGCACTGGGTATCGCTGGTTGCGTGTCATCGCGAAAAATGAAACCAAGTGCACCGGCTCCATCATGTTCTGGGACGACAATACCATTGGCGGTTTCACGGGCGGCTACCAGCATAACTACCCCATCAACCCCCATGACACCCAGTTGAGCGAGTATTGGGTAGATCTTAACGCCCATGCGTTGTGGATGGCGGCCACCACGATCGAACAGTTCCGCTTTGATTTTCCTGATAACGCCCCGGACGGGCCGCCGCTGGGTTCGTCCGGCACCCGTGTGGACGTGGATCGGATCACGTTGCAGCCGAACGGGTCGGGCCCGCCCCCGCCCCAGGTCACCTCGATTATACGGTACAACCCGTTGACCGCGCCGCCGAACTACACGAACGCCGCCCAGGTGACCTGGGAGGTCCGCTTTAATCACACCATGACCACCGTTGCCGCCAATGATTTCGGCTTCACGGCCACAGGCGGCGCTTCGGGGACTGTTGCCACCGTAACCCAGCTCGGGCCGACCTGGTACCGAGTCACCGCGAATGTATCGGGCACGGGCACCCTCCGCCTGAACAGCGTCACCGGCGGTTCCGCGCGCGACGTGGCCAACCAGGCCATCAGCACCGGGTATACGACTGGCGAAATCTACAATATTGACCGGCAGGGCCCGGCCGCAGCCATAGGCGCGCCCTCCACAACCCTGACGAAGAGCGGCCCGGTGACCTATAGTGTCACCTATACCGACGCGGGCAGCGGGTTCAGCGCGAGCACCATCGCCCCCGCCAACATCACGTTGAATGCCACCGGCACCGCAGCGGGCACAATAGGCGTGTCCGGTTCGGGCGCTACGCGCACCGTAACCATCAGCGGCATCACCGGGACCGGCACGCTGGGCATCAGTATCGCCGCAGGCACGGCCACGGATGCGCTGGGCAACCCAGCCCCGGCAGCCGGCCCGAGCGCCACCTTTGTTGTGGACAATACACCCCCCCACGGCCCTTTGCAAAGACATCACGGTCAACTTGAGCGCGGCTACCATCGGCCCGGATGCCATTAACAACGGCAGCTCGGATAACGTGGCCGTCGCCTCGCTCACCATCAACGGCGGCGCCAGCGTGACCTATACCTGCGCCAACCTGGGCAACAATACCGCCACGCTGCGTGTCACGGACACCGTGGGCAATTATGCGGAATGTACAGCGACGGTGACCGTTGTGGATGACATTGATCCAGTCGCCGTTTGTCAGAATGTTACGGTGAATTTGAGTGCGCCGACCCTGGCCGCTTTGGCCATTGACGGCGGCAGTTCAGACAACTGCGGGATTACCACCCGACTAATAGACGGCGCGCCCAGCAAGACCTTCACCTGCGCGAATCTCGGGCCCAATACGGTGACCTTGCGTGTAGAGGACGCCGCCGGCAACTTTGACACCTGCCAGGCCACA
>JAKLHG010000218.1 GCA_022710255.1 Candidatus Hydrogenedentota bacterium | reverse complement strand
GGCACGCTGGTAGGGGAAAAACACGCCTCTTTTCGGTACAGGATACTGCGAAAAGGGTTACGAAGAAAACGCTACGGTACCAACCAGTTCGCGGGCAGCCTGAGTGCTCTCACTCAATGTCCGGGCATTCTCGCAAACATAACTAAGAAGCGACTCCAACCGCTCCGGGCGGTGTTGCTCCAAGGCATTGCGCAATTCTTCCAGAAACTCGGCCTCATCCATGACACTGCGCATGAGACGGGCAAGCACGCCCGACTGCTCCGTAACATCTATCATGCATCCGGCCGCGACGGCAAAGCGCTCCAGGGAGGTCCGGGCCTGCTGCACGCGTTTGGCGCTCCAGCCCCGCATGGTGTAGGGCAGGTCTCCATACGCGGCGTTACCGCCCGCAACGTACCGGTGATATTCCTTGTGGCTGACAAAGAACCCATAGGCGGACGACTGTCTGAACCAAACCGATTCCGGAGACAACGCGGGTGATTCGATACAGACCGACGCCGGCTTCGCCGTGTCCAGGAACAATTCCGTCTCGGCGCGGGTATGATAATCGTCGACCGGACAGGGATAACACATGCGTACCGCCGTAAATATGCCCGCGGCGTTGCAGTTGCACACCGAGGCAACCATGGCGCTGGCCCCCGTCGTGCACCCGTAAAAGTCTTCAAGAACCCGTTGACTGCCCGCCGGCGCCCGAAATCCCACGGACCTGCATCCGGAGGCGAAGAGGCGTTGCGCCAGGGAACTGCCTATGGGTTCTGTAATATCGCCCAGACTGTAGATGATCACGATGTTATGTACCAGCAGCGTGTTTGTAAGGTCTAAAAGCTCGGCGGGAGAAACGTGGGCGGCAGAAATATGAAAGACACTCGCGTTATGGCGCCGCTGCAAAAAAATAATTTCATCCACCAGCGTCCCCGCATGTTTTTTAGACACACGCATCCCGGCGTGGTCCTGATAGTAAAACGCGGCGGGAAATTCCCGGAAGTCCACATGATACAAGGGAAACTGTTTCACCCGTTGCAGCCGTGACAGACAGGAAACATTCAGTGGGATGTGCCCGTCAACGCTCCGGTTCCGTTCCAAACGTTGCACCTGCCCCTGTGCCGCCCTGCGGATCACCCCGGGGACGGAAGACCATTCCCCCATTTGTAAATACGAAGCCAAAGCCCCGGCAACGTCTTCGGGAACGACCACGTCCACACCGGGATGACTGCCAAGCAAACAAGCCCCGTAGTGAAACGCATAGGGGCCCGATAACACCTGCTGCATCCGCGGCTGAGAACTGCGCAGCCCGGTGCTTAACGCCAGAATTGCCGGCAATTGGTCGCGCGATTCAAGCCAGAAGACAAGAACCTGCGGCGATCCTTTTTCGAGCCGGTTCCGCCGCGCCGCATTAATCAGTTCCTTTTCCCGGAGGGTTGCATCCGCCGTTGCGCCAAACCACGATGGAAAACCGCCCCACCCCCGGGCAATTTGCTCCACCCACCCCGAAATATGATCGCCGGGATTATCAGCATCCCCAGGCTCTACAACAGACCTGTTCTCAAAAACACCAAAATCGACAATGTCTGCCGCTATCCCCTTCGATGCAAGTTTGTTCTGCAACAGAAGCAGATGCGATTTGGGACAGAGGGATTCGAGACTGACTGGATACCCGGGTACAAAGGCCAGCCGTACAGGTTTGTCCATCATTTCTCCCTTCCACCAAGCCGCCCGGTATCCATATGACGGCTGCGTTTACGTTCGCCACTGCAGTTCGCATTTGTGCTGTAAATACACAATATATGGGAATCATAAATCCATTTACCACTACATATCGTGAATATGCTATCACAGCCGACGCATTTTTGCAAGTATTATTTCGCGGCGATTCCCCAAGTTGATAATCCCCGTGGAAATCCTGGCAGGAAAGGAAGTTCCCACTTACAGCAGTCAGACATCTTCTGCTTATGGCGGGAGCATGCCCGCCCCGGGACTCATTCGGCGGCCACAGGTTCCATATTCCTGGCAATCAAGGCCCGGCGCCCGCATTTCGGGTTGGTATCTTCCAAATACACGGAACGTACGCCAATGCCGACGACACGGAACCTTTGCTGTAACAAATCGCCCACCGTAACCTCTTCCGTATCCTTGGAGGAATAGGCATTGTTCAGCCGGAATGTCGCCAGGTGCTTGTCGGTATCGATACCAACAAGCACGAATTTGAACTGGGCCACTTCACGGTTCACCAAATCGCTAAGCTGGCGTATGGTTACGCTACTGTCCATATGACCTGCCCGCACCGCGTCGGTGGAGGCGCTGTTCAGCTTCTGCATGCTGAAGGGATTGGCATAGATACGGCTTTCCACTTCCTTAATGAACATCTGGCGTATCGTCTCCACCATGGTTTCGTTCTCGGGGGTATTCTCCCGTTTGTACTCGCCCAAGGAGAGCTGCAACGCATCCACCAAACTGCCGGTGGCCTTGAGCATCGCCTGCACACGTTCCAGGTTGACTTGTGCATCCGGCGACGGTGCCTCCTGAATTTGCGCGAGAGGCTCGGTCTTGAATAAGTCCGTTCCAGCATAGACCACAAGCAGCAGTCCCAGAAAGACGACTACCGCGCCGACCATGGCGGCAATGCGGAGGCGGGCGCTCGTATTGCGGGACTTTAAAGTGTTCGCGGGGCCGGGATGGTGTTCCTTACTGAAACCCGGCAGGGGGGTTATATCCCGGAAATCCAGAGGAGGATAGGGCGTTGTGTCCGGACCGGCGTCAACGGACACATTGCCGTTGTTCCCGGAAAACTCTCCCAACCCCTCCCCGCTGAACTTTTCTTCTTTAAGGAAAGACTCCAACGCTCCCGCAACATTGGCAATATCCTGAAAAGGGGTGATCACTCCGGAAGATGCCTGATGAGTAAGGGCAAGGCCCGGTTCAGAACCGTCATGAAAACTTTCCGTCACGGAACGCAGCGCATCCCGTAATTGCACCACAGAGTCAAACCGGTTCTCCCGATCATGTTCCAGGCACTTGAAGATTATACGCTCCAGTTCCGGAGAAACGTCATCATATTGACGCGACAGTGACTCGGGAATCAGTGAGGGCAACCTGCCGGCAACCAATTCATGCAGGACGACTCCCAAACTGTAAATGTCGGCCCGGCCATCTACGTCCGGCGCGTGTTGCAGTTGCTCAGGGGCCATGTAGTAGGGTGTCCCCACAATCGCGTCCGCATTGGAATCATAGCGCGCGTCTTTCAATTTGGCAATGCCGAAATCCATCAGCTTGATGCGGTTTTTCTGCGTTACCATGATGTTATCAGGCTTGATATCCCGGTGAATCGTGTAGTGATGGGCATACTTAAGCGCCAGGCATAATTGCGAAATAATATAAACGGACTGGCGCATGGAAAGCCGCGCCCCGGCACCCCGCCGGTCCAGGACTTTACGCAGCGATTCTCCATCCACGTATTCCATGGAAATAAACAGGCTGTCCCCCATCAAACCAATATCGTGAACCCGCACGATGTTTGGATGCGTTATTTTGCGCGTAATACGGACTTCATTAATGAACCGCTCGATGACGGCTTCATCGGTCACAAAATGCGGCAACAGTATCTTCAGCGCCAGTTCTTCCCCCAATACGGTGTCCCGTACTTTATAGACTACCCCCATCCCTCCCCATCCCAACAAATCCAGAACAACGTATCTTTCATTGATGAGTTCGCCGATGGCGCAGAGATTGTCTGTGGGAGGTGGATTACTATCTTCTCTCATGAGGACTTATTTCCAGCACAACATCCAAGACCATTATTATCAGCCATCCAGTCAGGCCAACGTAAAATGGAATTCACAATTTCACAAGGATATTGTAAAAAACTTCCAGTTCTCATAATACCATAAAATTCGTCTCGAGGGTTCGAAAAAATGGTCCCATCTTTAATTTAATATTGACGGCTATTAATGTACTTTTCGATGTGTTCGAACAATTGATTAAATGTTAACCCAAAAGCAACATTGCTCATCACAGAAGACTATAAATGAAAGGGGCGATTCAAAACAAGGTCAATAAAAACCATCCGGATGTTTTGGGCGTGTCGAAACCTGTACAATAGGCGGGATTCCGGTTTCAATGCAGAAGGGCACCTCCATATGAAAGCTTTGGTATTCGATTCAAGCCTCCAAGTCGTGGAAATGCCCATACCAGTTCCAGAATCCGGTGAGGCGTTGATTCGCGTACTCGCCGCAGGCATATGCCGCACCGACAGCGAAATCAAGCGCGGCTACATGAAGTACCGCGGTGTTCTGGGTCATGAATTTGTGGGTGTCGTGGAGAAAGCCTCCAACACGTATCTGGTCGGAAAGCGCGTCGTAGGAGAAATCAACTGTGTCTGCGGCCGTTGCGTCTACTGTAAAATGGAGATGTCCCGGCACTGCGTCAATCGCACCGTACTCGGTATCCAGGACCGGCCGGGAGCATTTGCAGAATATACCACCCTGCCGGAAACCAATCTTCACCTGGTGCCCGACGGCATCCACGAAGACGTGGCGGTATTTACCGAACCCCTTGCGGCGGCATTTCGTATCGTGGAGCAACTCTCGATTCTGGCTGATGACCGGATTGTTGTGCTGGGTGATGGCAAGTTGGGACAGTTGGTTGCCCAGACCCTGTGGCTGTATTCGAAAAACATTGTGTGCGTAGGCCGCCATCGCTGGAAGCTGGACCTGCTAAGCCGATTGGGTATTGCAACCGCACTCAATACGGATACATTGGAAGGCCGGGCGGATGTGGTCGTGGAAGCCACCGGAACGCCGGCGGGACTCCAGCGGGCGCTTGCGCTGGTAAGACCTGAAGGCACGGTTGTTCTCAAAACCACCTGCGCCGAGGGATTTCAAATGGATGCCGTGGGCGCCGTCGTCAATGAGGTGCGTATTCTCGGGTCCCGCTGCGGTCCGTTCCGCCCCGCGCTGGAAGCCCTGGCCATGGGCACTATTGAAACTCGCCCGATGGTTTCGGAATGTTACCCTCTTACGGACGCGCTGCGGGCCATGACGCGCGCGGAGGCCCCGGATGTGATGAAAATTATTCTGCATATGTAGCAGGCCGGCAGCCGGGATACCGCCCGCTAGGTTCCTTTAAAACTGCCGGGATTTCTAAAAGCGGATTGTGCCGGATTAGGCTTCTTATCCTTTGAAGATGAGAACCGGGGCTCATTACAATGACACTACGACAAGATGCCGAACAGTTCATGGCGGATATGGGCGATGACACGCCTCTTGCGGAACGACAGCGCCTTTATGCTATGCTGTCCTTGGAAACCACGCTTTGGGAGCAAGGTTTTTGCCGAATCGCGGGTGTGGATGAGGCGGGACGCGGCCCGCTCGCAGGTCCGATTGTCGCCGCGGCCGTGGTATTGCGGGAGCCCATTGCCGGTTTGAACGATTCGAAACGGCTGACGGATGCCGCGAGACGCGCCCTTTATGAACGACTGAACTCAGGAAAACATCTCGTCGGCATGGCCGCGGTTTCCTCCGCTGAAATAGACGCGACAGGAATACAATCCGCAAATTACGCGGCTATGCGCAATGCAATCGCCGTGTTGCGGGAAAAGCCTGATTTTATTCTGGTGGATGGATATTCGCTTCCCGGGATTACGCAGCCTTCAATGCGCGTTATCAAAGGAGACTCCCGGTCGTTGAGTATCGCGGCCGCCAGTATCGTCGCCAAGGTTACCCGCGATACGATGCTTTTGGAGATGGACAGACGCTACCCCCAGTACGGATTTGCGCGAAATAAAGGGTACGGCACGGCGGAACACCTTGAAGCACTCCGGCGGTTCGGGCCGTGTAACGAGCACCGGAAAAGTTTCGCCCCGTGCCGTGCGGAAGGCGACTCGAAAGAATTGTTTTAGTCAGGCAGCAGGATACCCGTTGTGTACAGATTATTTTACCCTTTAGTCCTCGTGGTCTTTTCTACGTGCGGATGCGCGGTCTTCACGGACAGGGCAGGCCCCGCCCCACTGCGTGGCGCCCGGCAAGGCAGCGCTTACGCGCACCATATCTCCGGCATTATCCATGAACACAACGCCGAACTTGACCGCGCCGCAGAGGCCTATTCCTCTGTGATTGCATATGATAAGAAAGCGGTCACGCCGCGGTTACGGCTGATTCGCACCTATTTACGTCTGGGAAACGATGAGGAGGCCCTGGCTGCCTGTCAGAAAGCGCTGGAACAAATTCCTGACAGTCCCGAGATATGGCTCGCGCTGGGGGAACTGCAGCATAGCCGGGGTAATATGGACGCGGCGGTGGAGGCGTTCAAACACGCCATTGCGCTTCAACCGGATAATCTGGCCGGATACGGGGCGCTGGTGGAATTGCAGGAAGAAACCAATGACCTGGTGGCCGTCATTGAAATCTATGAACAGTTGCTCAAACGAAGCCCGGACAGCGCCGCTCTGCATTATCAACTTGGCCTCAACCTTTCCCGCATAGGTGACCACCCCGGCGCGAAACGCGCCTTTGAAAAAGTACTGGAACTTGAACCACGCATCGCCCGCGTGCGCTTTCTGCTTGCCGTTGTGTTATATGAACAGAAAGATTTTAAAGTCTGCGAGGAACAACTGCGGTTGTATCTGCGTGAACGTCCGGAAGACACTTCCGCCCTCGAGTACCAGGCGGGATGCCTGTTTCACCTCGGCCGTATAAGTGAAGCTGCGGACCTTTTTGAAAGACTGGTGCTTCAGGAAGATGCCTCGGAAAGCAATTACCTTCAATTTGCCTG
>JAKLHG010000217.1:4563-6780 GCA_022710255.1 Candidatus Hydrogenedentota bacterium | reverse complement strand
ATCATGCCGTGTTTCTCCAATCCAGGTTAATATTCCCACCTCAAATCAGGGAAATAGACTTTTCATTCTTGTCATATTGACACAGGGATAATGTGGTTTTCAATTGCACAGACAGGAATAAATAAATTCAGTATAATACCGTCCAGCACGGGGTTCTCTAATTGGAATTCGGGAACCGGACGGACTAATTCCTTCTAACGGTTGTGTTATACTGCCTTCAACATTTATAGAAAAGGAACAAGTATGACTTCTTCCTCCTATCATTGGGTTACAGTAGCGCGTTTCTGGTCCTCAGGCCCCGCAGTGTTTCTTAAAAGTTTACTGGAAGCGAACGATATACCGGCTTTTGTCCGGAATGAGTATTTGGGAGGGCTTTTTGCCCACCTGACCCTTGGAAAAGCGGAAGGCGGCATTGAACTGCAGGTGCCCTCCGACCTGGTCGAACAAGCGCAACAAGTACTCGAAGGCCTTGAAGCGCATGCACAGGAATCCGAAGCACCGGATGAGGAATCGGAAAAGGGACTATCCTGAAAGCCGCTCTTACCGTGCAAATTTCCCTTTTGGAACTTCCCTTTTGGAAGCTTGAACATAGTATTCGGGAGCGTTATTATATGGGAAAGTATTGTGCCATAACTCAATTTCAGAGTTTGTCATTTCGCAAAGCATAAGGATCTGTGACCAATGACCATACAACAACGGGACGTAAAAAACAGTGAACCCAGCCGCCGTTCTTTTTTGAAGGCGACAACCGTAACAGCCGCAGGACTTGCCGTCGCAAGTCACAGTAAAGCGGCGTGGGCCCAGGAAAAACTGGCCATTAATGGCGGTCCGCCGGCAATCCCGGCTCCCGATACGGACGCCTGGCGCTGGCCCCGGTACGGTTCAGAAGAAGAACAGGCCATGCTGAATTTTTTACGGGCGCCCGGCTACAGTGCAAACGCCGATTTTGAGAAGGAATGGTGCGAACATGTGGGTGTACCGTTTGCGAGGTCCTATTGCAACGGCACCAGCGCGCTGCTGTCCATGTTCTTTGCCTTGAACCTGCCGCCGGGCAGCGAAATCATGGTGCCCAGTTACACCTTTTTCGCCACCATAGTCCCCATGCGTTTATTCGGCCTGGTGCCCGTATTTGTGGACATCAATCCGCGCACGCTGAATTTTGACCTTGAAGACGCCAAAAAGCGGCTGACTCCCAACACGAAAGCGGTCCTGCCAGTGCATTGGATTGGCCTTCCCTGTGACATGGACGTCATCTGTGATTGGGCCAAAGAGAAGGGCCTGATTGTGCTGGAAGATGCCGCGCATGCCCAGTATGCCAAGGTGAAAGGCATACATACAGGCGCCTGGGGCGAAATGGGCATTTTCAGTTACCAGATGAGCAAGCCCCTGCCGGGTATCGAAGGCGGCATGGGCGTTTACAAAACGCAGGAATACCATGATCGCGCCACGCTTTTTGGGCATTACGATACACCGGGCATCGCGGACGACAGCCCCTATAAGAAATATAACGGCACCGGGCTTGGCACCAAAACCCGCATGCATCCCATGTCGGCGGAATTGTTGCGGTGTCAATTGCGCTTACTGAAAGAACGGGTTGCCGCGGGCGTTGCCCAGACCCGGCGATTGAATGATGTTCTGGTCCAGTTGCCGGGGTTATATGAACAGACCAGCGGACGCAGTGATGTACAACGCCTTTATTATGAATGGAATATGCTGTTCATAGATGAAAAGGAGGCGGGCGCTCCGCGTGACGCCGTTGTGGCGGCCCTGAAAGCGGAAGGGGTGCGCGCCGATGCGCTAAGTTACCGGTTACAGCACAAGCAGCCCTTGTATACCGAGTCTGAATGGTGGCACCATCTGCCCGTGATCCCCGAACTGCCCGGTTCGGAAACGGCTAATGCCACCAGCATCGCGCTGCCCTATTTTACCAAGCACGCGCCGGAAATGGTGAACGGCTATATCAAAGCCTTTGAAAAGGTATGGGCCCACAGAAGTGAACTGGCCTGACCATTCATCAAAGAATGCCCTTTTCATAAGCATCCCTTTCCGGGCGGAAGTAGTTGTTTTGCGTATCCACTCAGATAAGCAAGTGAGGGTACTATCATGCAGCGAGTAATAATTTTTTTGGTACTAGTCACGATAATGACCGTTTGTCCGGCCTTGTTTGGCGCGGATTGTGTTTCAGGCGAAAAGCCTGTCCAGGAACCGTTCCGGCTG
>JAKLHG010000217.1:0-4553 GCA_022710255.1 Candidatus Hydrogenedentota bacterium | reverse complement strand
CAATTACGGCCAGGATTTGGATGCGGGGCTGAAGCACATCCACGACATGGGGCTGCATTACGTGTTTATGAGTATTCCCAAGCCGGAAGAGGTGGAAACGGTTCAGCAGCAGATGAAGGCACTGAGGCTGGAGCTGCTTGTGGTGCGCGGCGACACCAACCTGTCCCAGGAGACGTGCCTGGAAGAACTGCGCGTCCAGTTCGAGACCTGTAAGCGTTTGGGCGTCCAATACATGTTTCTCTCGCCTAAGCGGCACGACGCGCCCTTCGAGGTTATTTATGACCGGCTGCGCAAGGCGGGCGACCTTGCCGCGGAAAACGGCGTTACCCTTGTACTGGAAACGCACCCCGACCTGGGCACCAACGGCGAGGTGCACGTGGCAACCATGAAAGCCATCAATCATCCGAATGTCCGGGTCAATTTCGACACGGCCAACATCACCTATTATAACCGTGACGCGAAAGCCGCAGTTGAACTGGAAAAATGCGTGGACTATGTGGCGACGCTGGAGGTAAAGGACCATAACGGCGCATTCGAGACTTGGAACTTTCCCGCTTTAGGCGAGGGCATCATTGATTTCCCCGCCATTTTCAAGGTATTGCGTGAACATAACTACACGGGTCCGATTACCATTGAAATGGAAGGAGTCAAGGGGGTGGAATGGAGCCTGGAAGACAAGAAGAAGGCTTTGGAGGCATCCGTGGCCTATCTTCGCGGCATTGAGCAGTTTAAATAATCCAAAGACGGCAACAGGGAAGGCATTAACCCCGCATGGAAACACAAAACATCCTGAAATTTCCCGATTATTTTATGATCATCGGCTACTTTGTGCTGATGCTGGCCATCGGTCTCTATTTTTACCGGTCCATGAAAGGGATCAAGGAATATTTCAGCGGCAGCAACAATATCCCCTGGTGGCTGAGCGGGGTCTCCTTCTACATGAGCAGTTTCAGCGTCATGGCCTTCATTACCTACCCCAGTTTATGCTACCGATTTGGATTTGTCGGGGTCACCCTGCTGTGGGTTGCCGTGCCCGCCACGTTGTTCAGCACCATCTTTCTCGCCCATAAATGGCGCCGGGCCCGTATTGAGAGTCCGGTGGAATACCTGGAACATCGCTACAGCCCCGTGTTGCGCCAATTATTTTCCTGGCAGGGGGTTCCCACAAAAGTAATTGATGACGGCATCAAGCTGTTTGCCATCGGCACCTTCATATCCGTCAGTCTTGGTTTTGACATAAAATGGAGCATGGTCGGCGCAGGCGGTATCATGCTGCTCTATACTTTTATGGGCGGGCTTTGGGCGGTCGCGGTCACCGACTTCATCCAGTTTATTATCCTCACTGCTGCGGTTATCATCATACTGCCCCTCTCGCTGATTCGCGCCGGAGGAATCAGCCAGGTGCTTGATGGTTTGCCTGAGGGATTCATGAATCTTACCAGTCCGGAATACGGCTGGGGCTATGTAATCTACCTCGTGGTCATGTATACCCTGGCATGGAGCAGTGTCAACTGGGCCCTTATACAGCGTTATTATTGTGTGCCTACAGAACGTGATGCGGTAAAAACGGGGCTTTCCGTGGTATTTCTTTACATTATCGGGCCGCCACTCATGTTCATACCTGCCATCGTTGGCACCCAGTTACTGCCCGGATTAACCGATGCCGGCACTATTTATCCCGCTTTGTGCCGGCTTCTGTTGCCTGCAGGCATGTTGGGCCTGATGATTTCCGCCATGTTCGCCGCGACCATGTCCACGCTGAGCGGTGATTATAACGTTTGTGCCAATGTATTAACCCACGACGTCTACCGCCGCCTTTTGCGGCCTGCTGCATCCCAGCGTGAACTGGTCCTGGTCGGCCGTCTTATGACACTCCTGGTGGGACTGTTGGCCCTTGGAGCCGCCTTGCTTATGGCCTACCAGGCCAAGGCGGAAGACCTGTTCAATATCATGGTCACCCTGTTCAGCATTGCCACCGCTCCCGTGGCGATTCCAATGATACTGGGACTGCTGTCAAGATCCTTCACCGAACGTTCCGCTTTGTGGGGGTTCCTTTTGGGCTTGCTGCTGGGACTTGTGCTCTTCGGGTTTTCCTATTACCCTCACCCGTTCAGTTTCCTCTTTCTGGAGTGGACACCCGGAAAAGACCAGATTGCCTTCTTCGGTCACGCCGCCTCGCTGGAGATGGTTCTGTTTCTGGCCACAAGCCTGACCACCTTTTTTACCATGGTGTTCATAACGGCAATAAGCCCAATGAAACAAACGGAAAAAGACCATATTGAACCTTTCTTGCAGCGTCTTCAAATTCCAATCGGAACGCTCCCGGAGGAAATGGACTCCGAGACAGTTAAGAGCGGCGTTTCCCCATTTCGGATTGTAGGCGTATCCCTGATTATCATTGCCGTCATGATGATGGCGGTACTGCCCTGGTCCGGCAACTGGACCACATTTATCCTAAACGCAATCATTGGCGTTTTTCTGGTGATCGTCGGACTTGCACTGGCCCTTTCCGGCAGAAGCAAACCTCTTGTTGCGGAATGAAGACCGTTGAGTTTAATTCTGTTTTCTCCAGTTCATGCTGTACAGAAGGACAAGGAAAGGCAGTGCCTTATTTAACCTGTATCTGGCCTCTTATACCAACTGAAAGAGATAAAAAACATGAGCAATCCTGATATTCTTAAGGAACTTGTTGCCATGTCCCAGTATTTAGGGGACATTTCCAAGGGCTATGCCATACTCGGTGAGGGCAATACGTCAGCCAGGATTGACGAAGACAGCCTGTATATTAAAGCGTCCGGCACCTGTCTTGGCACCATGAAAGCCACGGATTTTCTGCCGGTTTCCATTTCCCGGGTAACCCGTATTTTGGAAGCAAAGGATGCCACCGACGCGGATGTAAAGGAGGTGTTGCGAGCCAGTCTCCTCGATCCCGGCGAAACGCGCATGCCCTCCGTGGAAACCATGATGCATGCCCTGCTGTACGCCTATCCTGAATACCGCTTCATCGGCCATACCCACCCCGTAGCGACAAACGGTCTCCTCTGCTCCATGAACGCTGAAACGGCGTTGTCCGGCCGTTTGTGTCCCGACCACATTGTGGTAATGGGCCGGGCAACCGTTTTTGTGCCATACGTGGACCCGGGTCTGGTACTGGCGCGGGAAGTAAGAGACCGGGTACGGTCTTATATCGAAAGGGAAAATGAACTGCCCAAAGCCATTGCCCTGCAAAACCACGGACTTTTCGCCCTCGGGCCGACAGCCAAAGCCGTAATGAACATAACGGATATGGCGGAGAAAATGTCCCACGTGCTACTTGGCGCCTACGGCGCAGGCGGGCCGAACTTTATGACTGCCTCCGATATTGACCGTATTGCCACACGCCCCGATGAGAAATACCGTCAGGAAAGACTGGATTGACCGGAAACCGTCCCATTCCATTGTTATAAGCAGCAACATGTTCAAGAAAGATAAGAACCATGAGTAAATTTAATGAATTTAGACAGGCGACCAAATCACTGCCTGAACAGTATAACGCCTGGCAGGTCTTCGGCGCGGGACTGGAAAACGTAGGGAAAGACGGAAAACCGGTATCTGTGCCATTACGCCCACCACAACCTAACGAAGTGCTGCTGCGGGTGGATGCCCTGGGGTTGTGCCTGTCTGATATGAAGATAATCGCACAAGGCGGCAACCATCCACGGCTTCGCGGCCGCAACCTTCAAGAGGATCCAACGGTCTTGGGCCATGAATGCGCCGCGACAATCGTTGCCGTTGGTAATGACTGGAAACACAAATTCAGCCCCGGTCAGCGTTTTATCGTTCAAGCCGATATTTATTACAAAGGCATAGGTTACGCATTCGGGTACATGATACCGGGAGGCCTGGCCGAGTACGCGTACTTCGATGAGCGCGGACTGGACGGAGACGAGGGATGTTACCTGCTGCCCGTGCAGGAAACCACGGGCTACAGTGAAGCCGCGTTGAGCGAACCCTGGGCCTGCGTGGAAATGTCCTATGCCTTGAAAGACCGCGTGGAACCCACAGGCAAAAAACAACTGATTGTGTCTAATGATTGCAGCGCCTGTAAAGAACGTTTTCCCAACGCCACTTTTGTCTCCCCCACTCTTACGGACCTGCCCGAAGGAACCTTTGACGACATCATCATCGCCCACCCCACTCCGGCGCTGGTGGAGACCCTCGGGGAACGCCTCAATCTTAATGGTGTCATGTTTCTTGTGGGCACGCCCGCGGAAAGCGGGGATGCCATGATCGATGTGGGCGCTGTGCACTACCAGAACAAACGTTATCTTGGTGGAGGCGATACCCTGGAAGCCATAGCGCAGGCCAATCGCCGCCAGGACCTGCTTCCCGGCGGCACCGGTTTGTTTATCGGCGCAGGCGGGCCCATGGGCCAGATGCATGTACAGCGGGCCATAGAAAAACATAACGGCCTGGGACGGGTCGTAGTAACGGACCTTGACCGGAAGCGGCTAAACCATATTGAAGATCGGTTCGGCACTCTGGCACGAACGCGCCATGTGGAACTCATCACA
>JAKLHG010000216.1 GCA_022710255.1 Candidatus Hydrogenedentota bacterium | reverse complement strand
GAGGCGCTGGAGTCACTGGATGCCCTGCGAAAACAAGGAGGAGAATCTTCAGGAAGCGAAAATACTCGCGGTAAGATAATAGGTGTAGTCACGAGTAGCACGACAGGACAGGCCATTTCGAGCGCCTACGTGGGTGTCGGTGATTGTGGAGACAGCGGCGGCTCCAACCATGACCGTCATCGGCAGGAGGGACTTTATGCCCAGGGGAAAACCGACGACGCCGGCCAATTCACACTCGATGGCCTGGCGTTGGGACGTGAGCATCTGCTGATTGTCACCCATCCTGATTTTGTTCGTGAAGACAGGCTGTTTTTTCAGGACACGGCCGATTCCGGTGTACCCTTCATGGTATCGTTGAAGCCCGCCGCCCGAATTACTACCATTGTCGTGGATGCAAAGGATACGCCTGCTGGGGATGCCGCCACGGGCAAATATTTCTTCTGGCTGGAAGCGCTGGACGGACACAAATTCATTCCGCCGGGCCGTGACCCCCACCTCACCTCTTTCGCATCGCCTATCTGGTCCGAGTCGGGTACGGGGGACACCTTCTCCTTTTCGGAACTGGATGCCGGGGAGTATTCCGTGAACGTACTGCGGGAAGTCCCCGTTGCCCCTACGGATGAGGCCATGTCTGCGGAAAACACGGCGGTTACCGTAACCTATCATGGCGGCATTACTGTTGGAGTGGAGAATGGACAGAGTAAAACCATCACTATAGCGCCGGTTGAATACGATACCCGCGTCCGGATAGGCATTCCCAACACGCCGGACATCCCCGCGACCGTTCAACGTATTCTTGCCATTACCCGCGATCCTGCATTTACAAGCCCGGGTGAGACCGGGGTTCCCAAGATATATACCTTTAATGACCCTCTTTTTGCGATGTTCGCACAGGGTGTTTTCTATAGCACCTCGTTGCAGGGTGATTTGTTTGTCGCTAAAGACAGGTCACATCGGTTCTGCACCTTTGCCAATCTACCGCCTGGAAAGTATTGCGTGCTTGGTGGGGCACCGGCGGCGCTGGCGGGTGCACTGTTCGAAGTGGTGCCAAACCGCGAAGAAGTGATCGAACTGGGACCCAATCCTGGCTCTCGTGAAAAGAGTCCTGCCCAGCCGCCCTACCGAAAGATAGACCCGCAGGGCGGCGAGGTCGTGGACGGTTTACAGGCGGTCCTCAAGACGGAAAAGGAACAATGGGCTGCCGGGGAAATCCCACAATTTACGGCGGACCTTCATAATGTTGGTGCAGGCGCCCTGGGTATTGATGATCCGCCCGTGGGCGTGGTGACCGAATATGACGGCGTCCAATATACCGTCAGTAATGCGGGAATGATGTCCGCGCCCGGCCTGTTCAGCAGGGGTGTCCACGGCATCCAGGGTGGTCTCGACAGAGACTTGATGGATTCGGAAAAACGGCCCCTGACGCTGACGCCCGGCAAACATACCGTTCGCGTGGCCTTTCATGTCCACGCGCCTCAAGGAGTCGAAGGCGCCCCGGCACTGGTGTTCAGCAATCCGGTAACCATTGAGATGGGCGGCGTCGCCGTACCCGGTTCCACGGCCACCTCTGCCTACCTGCCCTTGGGGATGCTGCTGGACCTGGACCAACCGACAGAAGGAGTTCAGGTAGGTTTCCCCGACGTGAATCGTTATAAAGCCATCGGGGACTTCCGGGTGGACGGCACTTTTCCCGAAAACAAGCGCCTTGGCCTTTTATTGAATCTGGATGCCGTCAAAGACCTGTCATTCTTGACGGAGTTGCCGGAAGATCGTATTGAGTTGCTCGGACTGCCATTCAATGACGCTCACACTGCGCTCGAAAACAGCGCCCTGTCGCTAATTACTGGCCTCAAGGGGTTGAAGTCGCTGTACCTCGACTATTTCAGTGTGCCGAAAGAAAGTCTTCCCCTACTCAAGAATCTTCCCGTGCTGGAAACACTGGCTATTCATCCCGAACCGCTTGACGCCGATGCCGCAGCCCTCATTGCCCAACTCCCTACCTTAAAAAGGCTGCGCATTGAGTACACCGATAAAGAGATAAGCAGTTATGTTCTGCTCCAACTTGCCAAATGTACCACCCTCGAGGAATTGTGGATTGGGGGACGCGCCCTTGAAACTTCCGGGTTGGAAGCACTGGCCAAATTGCCTGCACTGCGGCTGCTCCGTATCGGTCCCTGTGAGTTTGATGCGCAGGGACTGCAACATCTTGCGGCATTTCCCGTGCTGCGCCGACTGGAATTCTACGACCTCAGTGATGAAGGCATGAAACACCTTCCCTCCATCCCCTCGCTGAAGGAACTCGATATTCAAGGCAAACACGACGGGTTCAGCCCGGAAGCCTTCGCGGCGGTTGCGCGCATGCCCGGAGTTGAATCGCTGGCAATCACGGGACGGCATTCAGACGACTGTATTGCCCAACTGAAACCCATGACAACCCTGAAGTCCCTGGGGCTTCATTCCCTGTTCCAAGATGAGGCGAAAATTACGGATGCCGTGCTGGCGCACCTGGGGAGCATACCCTCCCTCGAATCCCTGGATATTTATACGGGCAATTTTACCGATGCCGGATGGGCTGCGTTGACTTCTCTTCCCAACCTGAAGCACCTTTACATCCCCAACGCGGAAATCACGGATGCAGCGCTTATCCATATCGGGAAGATTACAAACCTTGAGGACCTTCGCATTCGGGCGAGCGATATCACGGACGAGGGACTCGTACACCTTGAGTCACTCACCGCCCTCAAAAGGCTTAGTTTCTTTCTTGCGGACAAAATCACCCAGGAAAGCATTGCCCGTCTGAATGGAAAATTACCGTCTTTAACAAAAATTATATGTGACCAGTCGTGTTTTGAGAAGGTGAATGCAACATCATTTACCCCTGAAACTGGTATAGATACAACAGCACAGGCTCCGGCAACCATTAGTGTCACAGCCGACGGGCAACCGGCCTCAGAAGCGGAAGTAGCGCTTGCGCGTCCCGGCTGGTGGATTACCTGCCATAACGGAAAAATTCGGGACGCCGTAGACCACAGGCGCCCCGCCAACGCGGAAACCTATAAAACAGATTCCTCGGGCCGTCTTACCTTGCCTGACATTCAGGAACCATTCCTTCTTGTAGTAACGCACTCCTTTGGCTATGCGCTTGTCAGAGGAAAATCCCCGGATGCCGCCTCCATCGCGCTTACACCCTGGGGCGCCGTTGAAGGACAACTGCAGTTGAGCGGTGTTATGTGTGTCAATGCCGGTATGGCAGGTACCACTTCACAGTACTTCGATAAAAATGCCCGGGCAGCAGCACCGTCTATAGGTGATAATGAAGAAATACAGATTATGTTCGAATCAGAATCCAGGACAGATGACAATGCTCATTACGTCTTGTCCCATCTGATGGCGGGCAAAGCAACCGTCTATCCGTTGATTGAGGATGCAAACGGTATTGGGAATTACGTCATGGGTCTTGCGACGGATGCCACGATTGTGTCCGGCGCCAAGACCCTCCTGAACTTTGGCCAAGCCCGCTTCCAGGTGTCGGGAAGACTTGTGAGCCGCGAGGGTTTCGCCGCCATAGACTGGACGGGGGTAAAGGCCGATCTGATCCTTACAGCCCCCCACATTGGCATGCCCGGGGACGAGGAACAGTGGAAGGCGCAAGGCGCTTTCGCAAAATCCGATAAAGGCCGTTCGTACTTCCGGGATGTTCCCATTGCGGCCGACGGATCATTCCACATTGACGAAGTACCCGAAGGCAGTTTCTTTTTCCGGTTCTATGTACCGCCTGCAGCTGCGGGCATGGCGGATACCACCTCGAAATCCGTAGGACAAGGAGGCAAGAATTTTACGTTGTCCGCCGCCGCCATGAAACCCGGAGAGCCAATGTTTTTTGATCTTGGCACCTTTGATGTTGCAATCAACAAAGACGTTACCGATACACAGAAAGAAACAGCGCCTCCCGCCAATACTCCCATGCCTGCGGTAACTCCCCTAACTGCTGCCGATGCCCTCGATAATACTATGGCCCTGGCGGAGTTTCGGCTGTATGTGGCGCATGGGGCGGTTACACAGAAAGGGAATCCCCTGCCTGATATCTGGGATAAATCATTCCGTCCTGTACTGCGTGGGTTGTTGACCAGCGCCACGGAAGCCGATGCCTATGCTGTTAATGGTGTACCGCTTGTGATGGACGGGAACACGTTGACATGGGCGGGAAAAGAGACGCCCGATCCGGGTTGCGCCACGCTGGCGGCATCCTATTCCTTCATGATGCGGCGGGATGAAAGCGTAAATCAGACCATTTCCATACCGCCAGAAGCAGGGTTGCCAGCCGTAATTCCAAACGAAGCTGAAATGAAGGTCGCTTGTCAACTCATCAGCGAACATCAAATCCGACTGTGGCTGACCTTGCCTCGGCCGACTGAGGTCTCCCCGGAAGGTATCAACACCTGGACAAATGTTTCGGCAACTGCTCTTCATGATACCTGGCAACTTTTGGTAATTGATCTCCAGAATGAGAAAAACGAACCCCAGGCGCCTTTGTTGTTGTGCTGGAAATTCCGGTACGGTAGGGAACAAGACTTGAAACGGATTACACATCCTGCAACAGTTGGTAATGTTGCCATATCGCAAAGCCCTGCCCCCGATATGACCCATGTTCCGCAATATTCCACCGAGGCAAAGATACTATCCGGCCCCGTGGAGGCTATTGAACGGTTTGTAAACACGCTGGAAACCCTTGGAGAGGTGCGCGTCACCCCTGAAAATACCCGCATGTTCCGCGTGGCTGACAAAAACGAAATTCCGGCGTTGCTCGAAACACTGGAGAAACAAACACCGGGCCTGGAACTCCTGTCCGCGCCCCGTATCACCATGATGTCCGCGGAAGACATGGCCAGAGTCGATGGGGATAAGGCTCCTGAAATGGTTGGGCCCCCCTCGCAGCCCGACCCGCTCCAAGATATTTTTTCCTCCGGCCAGAATCGTGTCGTTTTAAAGGGATCCCTACCACGGGAATTCTGGCAGAAGAACATGGGCCCCTACAGCGCCTCCCTGGTGGATTTCCTTCAGGGCGAACAATATCCCGGCGTCATTGCAGACATGACGACCGAGTATTCCAGCGAGCCCGGTGTCCATGAACCTGTACCCACCCGCTCCGGAATCGCGGTTGCCGTTTCGTTGCACAAGACCAATGACCCGCAGATCATTGATCTGAGGCTGTATTTCAATTCAAAAGTACCGGAACCCAAGGGGTTCTTCGAGTCCCCGGTTACCCTTGCCACACCTTTCCCTCTGGGCCAGTGCATTGGTTTCGTGACAGAGAACCCCGACCCAGAGAAAAAGACCCTCGTGCTGTTTACCCTCGAGCAGGTCAACCCGGGTTCCCGATTTTTCGAGAGCTGACGACAGGGTGGGTAGAGCGCAGCGGAATCCGCCGGAACATTGCATATATTTTAGGACGGCAAAGATGAGAAATACTCATCATGACACTATAAAACCCTGCTTACGTTTATCCCAACGGGATTTCGTCAAATAGACCAAGGACGTCCGGAGAAGTAGCGGTTGTTGTGATGTAAATCCCAAAGGGATTTCGTCTAATAGCCCAGGGTTGCGGTACTCCGCTACCCTGGGATAGGTCGCCCATAAAATATTTACCCCAACGGGGTTTCGTCAGGAGCGCGTCACCATGCCTCAATCGTTTTCGGCGGTCTTTATACACCTGGTATTTTCCACGAAGAATCGTGTGCCGTATTTGCGCGACAAATCCCTGTGCGAGGAAATGCATGCCTATCTGGGCGGCGTTTCAAAAACATTGGATGCACAGCCCCTGATAGTCGGCGGCACGGAAGATCATATTCACACCCTTTGCCGCCTCGGGCGCGAGGTTTCTATAGCCGGGTGGGTTAAGGAACTCAAACGGGTTTCCAGTTTATGGATTAAAGATCGGGAACCGGCCTTGCGGGATTTTTCCTGGCAAGCCGGGTATGGGGCGTTTTCCGTAAGCGCATCCAATATGGACGCGGTTCGGGCGTATATTGCCGGTCAGGCGGAACATCACCAGAAACAATCGTTCCAGGACGAATATCGTTTGTTATTGCGAAAACACGGGATAGAAAGGGACGAACATTATGTTTGGGAATAAACACCATACCCCTTATGACGCAACCCCGTTGGGGTTGAATTGTGGAGGGGAACCGGTAACCCGGGGTAGCGGAGTACCGCAATCCCGGGCTAATTGACAGAATCCCGTTGGGATTCAAAAGTCGGTCTATTTGGTAACATCATGACGAAACCACGAGTCGGAACCCCATTAAGATTCAAAGGCCGGTTTTTCGGGTACCATTATGATAGAACCAAGGGTCGGAACCCCAACGAGATTTAAAGGATAAACCTATGGAGAACGAGGCATGAAGAAGAAACGAATAGTTATTGCCTTGGTAATCACAGGCACTGGGGTACTGACTGTGTTGCTGTGGCAGGGTTTGGAATCTTCCCGTCACTCCACGCGACAGACATTGTGCGTGCATAACCTGAAACTGCTTTATTCGTGCCTCAAGGCATATGCGGAGGAGCATGAAGGCCACTATCCCGACCGCCTGGCGAACTTGTTGACCCGCCATGGTGACAATCCGGAGTTCCTGGAGATACTCATTTGTCCGGAGATACAGGCAATATACAAGCACAATACAGGGGAAAAACATCCCTTTCCCGGGCATCCGGATGCGGATACCCTGGAGCGTTTGTGCAGTTATGCGTATGTGCCGGGTTATACGGTTGATGACCCGCCGGATGCCATCATC
>JAKLHG010000215.1 GCA_022710255.1 Candidatus Hydrogenedentota bacterium | reverse complement strand
GTAACGCGCCGGAATAAGGCCGACGATGCAAGTATCGCGCATGGCAGACTCCTTATGTTGTTTACAAATCGAAGTCGATTCAAGTAGTATATGATAACAGACTTGGAGCGAGGGTATCATAATCCCCCCAACACCGTTTTTCAACACGTCGGGATACGCTCATGGAAAAGTTCAACCTTGTCGACATTGTTGTGATTGTAGCCTATTTTGCCGTTTTAACGGGCATCGGTTCATGGTTCGCCACCCGCCGTTCCCAAAACACGGAACAGTATTTTGTCGCAGGGCGTTCTTATCCGGGCTGGCTGCTCGGCATATCCCTGTTCGGGGCGACCATCAGCTCGATTAGTTTCGTGGCGTATCCGGCGGACGCTTTCCGTACAGGTTACCTGCGCTATATCATTTGCATCACCTTTCCTTTTGCCCTTTTACTTGTATCGCGTTTTTTTATTCCCCTGTTCCGCAGGCGGCGCATTGTAACCGTCTTTGAATACCTGGAAGACCGTTTTGGTCCGCGAGTCCGCGCATACGGCGCTTGTGTATTCATACTTTCCCAGTGTTTCCGCATCAGCCTGGTACAGTTTCTTGTCGCGCTTCTGATTCATAATGTGACCGGATGGACCGTGGTAACCTGTATCCTGCTCGGAGGCGTGTTTACCGCCTATTACACGATTGCGGGAGGCATTCGTGCGGTCATCTGGACAGACCTGTTTGAAAGTGCCGTCTTAATCGGCGGCGCGCTGCTCATCTTGTTCATGGTAGTCTGGAAAATACCCGGCGGCATGGGACACGTCATTGAGGTCGGCGTTCAAGACGGAAAATTCCTGTTCAACGAGATGGTGGACGGCAGGTTGACGCCCATTTCCTGGGGGATTTCCCTGAGCCGAAAGACGGTCCTCATGCTGCTTTTGGTCGGCCTGTTCCAATGGCTGCATGAATATTGCGCCAACCAGGAAATTGTCCAGAAATACTGCGCCGCCAAGAGCATTCGGGAGGCCCGGCGCGCCATGTGGCTGAATTGCCTGTTTTGCGTACCCACCTGGGGCTATTTCATGTTTCTGGGAACGGCATTCTATACCTTTTACAAGGTATTTCCGGACCCTTCTGTCTCGGAGATGCTCTCGGGTTCACGCAAGGCGGAAGAAATACTTCCCTACTTTGTTACCACCCAGCTGCCACGGGGCACCATTGGACTGGTCGTAGCCGGTGTGCTCGGAGCGGCAACATCGAGTCTGGGTGCAGCACTGAACAGTATCTCCGCCGTGGCGGTCACAGACATCTACAAGAGACACCTTCGTCCAGAGGCTTCAGACCAACATTGCATGCGGGCTGCCCGGATAGTCACCTTCGCCGCCTCCTGTATCATGATTGGAGGCGCCTATCTTTTATTTAAAGCGGACACCCTTACCCTGCAGGATTTGTGGGCGGAATTTCAATCCATCGTGGCCGGCGGCCTGTTGGGCATGTTTCTGCTGGGTATTTTCACTACACGAGGTGACGGTCGCACCGTTGCAGCAGGCATCCTTTTTGCCGTGGCCTTCTCCGCCGCCATTTCCGCTGCCGGACTGGGTTGGCTGCCTCAGGCGTGGGCCCTCTTTATCCGGGGCCATTTCGAAGGCTATTATACGGGCATCGTCGGCAATGTGGTCATGCTTTTCCTGGGATATGCGCTGGCACGGATGCTGCCCCGGCGAGGAAAGGACCTGCATGATTTGACCGTATGGACTTGGGACAAAACATGCAAAGATGTTTGAAAATCAGGAAGAAAGGTCTCTCATGAAGGGTATTGTTCTTGCGGGCGGCGCCGGCACACGGCTGCATCCGCTCACGGTGGCGGTCAGTAAACAACTCCTGCCCGTCTACGATAAGCCGATGGTATATTATCCGCTCAGCGTATTGATGCTGGCGGGGATTCGTGACATCCTCCTGATTTCCACGCCCCGGGATATTCCCCTGTTCAAGCATCTTCTTGGGGACGGGGCTCAGTTGGGCATTAGTTTGTCTTATGCGGAGCAGCCGGCTCCCAAAGGGATCGCCGAGGCATTCCTGATTGGGGAGGACTTTATCAGCGACACACCTGTGGGTTTAATACTCGGCGACAACATCTTTTACGGCCGCGGACTCGTGGATAAGTTATATGAAGGCGCCCGCCTGCAGGACGGTGCCATGATTTTTGCCTATTATGTCCGCAGCCCCGAACGATACGGCGTGGTGGAACTAAATGCGGAAGGACAGATAGCCAGCCTGGAAGAGAAACCCGCGCTGCCGAAAAGCAATTATGCCGTCCCCGGCCTGTATTTTTATGGTCCCGATGTAGTCGACATGACCAAAACCCTGCGGCCCAGCGCCCGGGATGAACTTGAAATTACGGACCTTAACCTAGCCTATCTGAAAGAGGGACGGTTACGCGTGAGCGTCCTCAGCCGGGGACTTGCCTGGCTCGATACCGGCACCAATCGCGGCCTTATGGAGGCCGGGCAGTTCGTACAAGTCATTGAAGAACGCCAAAGCCTGAAAATCGCCTGTCTGGAGGAAATTGCCTGGCGCAACGGGTGGATAGGCGCTGCGGAAATAGAAAAAGCCTGTGGCCGTATGGGCGCCAGCGCCTACGCCGACTACCTGCGCGAATTTCTCGCCCGTGAGGTCAGGGAATGACAAGCCAGACACCGTGGGACGGCGTAAAATCCATACACATGAGCAATCCAGGTCCCATTGCCCCCGGTTTTGTGACATCCTGTCACGTCTGCTATACTTTCAGTGCGATGCATGCTGACAAACGGGGCATTTTTTGAACGCTTTCATCGGTATCCGGAGTTATTCAAGGCCCCTGAGCGTGGAAACGCTTGTATACGCCGCGCGGGCATGATGCGTGAATCAGATACGTTCCAGAATCCGGACTTAGCCGGAGTAATAAATAGCAGTAAAGGAAGCATACTCATGGCAATAACGCCCCACGGCGGTGCTCTGGTAAATTGTTTTGTCACGGAAGACGCAAAAGCCGCCCTGCTTCAGAAAGTAGATAAACTGCCCCAAATACAAGTGGATGCCTATGCCGCATTCGATATTGACGGCATTGCGAAAGGTATTCTCAGCCCGCTTACCGGATTCATGGGCGAAGGGGACACACATAGTGTACTGGATAAAATGTGTCTGTCCTCCGGAGTTCCCTGGACCATTCCAAACCTGCTTCCTGTGAGCGACGTCATTGCGGATAAACTCGAAGTCGGCGCTGAAATCGTCATAAAGGACGACCTGGGCTCCCCTATCGCGGTGCTCACATTGCGGGAAAAGTTCAGGCTGGACAAGCAACACCTCGTAAAGCAGATATACAGGACGGACGATACGGCCCACCCGGGCGTGGCCTACACAATGTCCACAGGCGATGTTTACCTCGCTGGACCCTTGGCCGTGCTGGCGGACCGCAAAGTGGAACATCAGGAATACAACCTGACCCCGGCGGAAACACGGGCCGCTTTTAAGTCGCACGGTTGGAAACGTATTGTGGCGTTTCAAACGCGCAATCCCATTCACCGTGCCCACGAGTATCTGACCAAATGCGCCTTGGAAATGTGCGATGGCCTGCTTATTCACCCGTTAATGGGCACCACAAAAAGTGACGACATCCCCGGGGATGTGCGTATGGCATGTTACCACGCCCTGATGGAATACTACTATCCCAAAGATCACGTCATGCTTTCCATCATGCCGGTGAACATGCGCTACGCAGGCCCGCGCGAAGCCATCATGCACGCCATTATCCGGAAAAACTATGGATGTACCCATTTTATCGTGGGCCGTGATCACGCGGGCGTGGGCAATTACTACGGAAGTTATGACGCCCATTATATATTTGACGAAATAGACCCCGCAGCCCTGGCGATTACGCCGCTCTTCTTCGACCATGCCTTCTTTTCAAAACGGACAAACGGCATGGCAACGAAAAAGACGTGTCCCGGGTCCGATGCGGAACATGTTTTTCTGAGCGGCACGAAAGTCCGCGAGATGCTCGCCCGTGGCGAAGCGCCGCCCCCGGAATTCACGCGGCCCGAAGTGGCCGAAATTTTAATCAAGTGGGCAACCGGCCGGCAATGAAGCGGTTTTAACCGTTGATGACGCAAAACCAGCCTAAGCGTGGCGAACCGTGTGCGCCGCATACGCTGTTTTTTTTTGTCTTGCCTGTGCCGAAGTGTTCTTTATAAAAGAAGTATAACGCGCGGGGCGCCATTACTGATGGTCGGTGCTATCCGGGATTACCATCAGGTCGTTGACGCTCCCAGTTAAGTGTGGATACGTATGCTCGTTGGAATTTACATGCCTGCCGGAACCGTCCAGCGCGGGGCTTTGCCTCCGGTGGACGGGCTGGAAATTTATTTTTTGCGTCACGCTATTCAAGGGATAGCGGGCTCGAAAACCAATACGGACACGCAATTTGTGTGGTTCTATGAGGAAGGAGAGGAACCGCCGGTTCAGGAAGTGCCTTGCGAAGCAATACGCCGGCCCGCGTCCTTGTTTACACTGTCCCATGGGAGCGCCCCGACACTGGAAGAAGCGGTGGCCAATCGCCAGGTGGATGTGCTTCTGACCCGTATAGACGCGCCTCAACCCTTGCCGAAAACCGTTCCCAAGGTCCTGTTCCTCCTTGACATGTATTTTCAGGGAGAAGCGCAACTCATTCGCACGCCCGCACCGCCCCTTCACCGAAAAATCAAGCAGGCCTGCACCGAAGCGAAGAGCATTCTCTGCCCAAGCGAGTATGTGCACAAGACCTGTTCCTCGCGCCTCGGAATGGGCCTGGAAAAGGCGGTTGTTGCGCGTCCCGGCGTCAACCCTGTTTTCAAGGAACCCCAAGGGTCCATCATTGATGGGCCTTTCGCGCTGTACATCCTGAACCGCTATACGGAATCGGGCATTCCCACCTTACTGGCCGCCATTGAAAAGAACCGGGAGTTGTTCCCCCCCAGCCTGGTGGTGCTGGGAAATGCGCGAGGAAACGAACCGGACAATTGGGGTCTGCCCGTGGTACGTATTGAGCAGTGTCCGGACGCCATGACGGCATCATTGATGCAACACGCGCGCATGTGCATTTATCTGTCCAAAGGGGAAGGGTCGGGTATGACCGTACTGCAGGCCATGACCGCGGGCGCCATGTTGGTAACCACCAAATTGGGCGCGAATTTCGAAGTGGCCGGTATGGTTCCCTTCTACTGCGAACCCGACAACTCCTATTCGTTGCTCCAAGTGCTGCATCGCATGCTGGACGAATCTCCCAAAGAGCGGGAAAAGCGCCGCCAGATGGCGCACAGCCTGATAGTCGACCACACTTGGGAACGGTGCGGTACGAAAGTGTTTTCGGCATTGAAGCGCAGTCAGCTATGAAGTCCTGGATATCATGCCCCAGAACAATGGGGAACCGCTGATGGACACATCTTCCCCCCCTTTCGATTTCGTGCGTGAACAGTATCCCCTGGCGCCGCACACCCTTTACAGAATCGGGGGACCCGCACGCTGGGCATTTCTGCCCAGAACAGCCAACGAGGCAAAAGCAGCCTATACCTGGATGGTCGACAGGGAAATGCCTGTTCTTATCCTGGGAGGAGGCTCGAACATGCTCATAGACGACCGGGGCTTCCCCGGGGGCGTTCTGTTTACCACCCGATTGCGAGGCGTTGAAACGCTTGGTGCCGGTCGGTATCGAAGTGGCGCCGGTGTGCCGCTGGCAGATATCGTCTCTTCCGTAATGCTTCCGAACAATTATGCCGGGGTGGGTGCATTGACAGGCATCCCGGGCACCCTCGGAGGCGCTCTGTATATGAACGCAGGGACCATCAATGGCAGCATCTGCCAGTTTACGGAAGCGGTCACCCTGCTTACGCCGGAAGGGGTGAAAACAGTACCCATGGAACCGGCATTGTACCGATATCGGAGCCAGCTGTTTTGCGGGAAACATGAGGTTATTCTGGATGCGCAATTGACCTTTAGCGTCTCTGACAAGGACGAAGTGGCAGTTTACAACCATTATATCCAGCGGCGTCGTGAAACGCAGCCCCAAGGCTGGTGCTGCGGCAGCGTATTCAAGAATCCGCCGGATAATCACGCGGGACGGCTCATCGAAACCTGCGGACTCAAGGGCACGCGACGGGGCGGCGCCGTCATCAGCGAGAAGCACGCCAATTTCATTATGAATGAGGATAATGCCTCTTTTGAAGATGTGCTGGGCCTTATACAACTGGTAAAAGATACCGTCTATGCCCGCTTCGGGATCAGGCTCGAAGAGGAAGTGCGCATCATCCGCCCGTGAGCCGCCCCAGCAATGCTTCCGGCGTATCGCCATCCCCGAGTTGCAGTTTTACACCCGGCACCGCCCGTTTCCCTGCCTCCCGATAAAAGGCATTTTTGTCCCGCACTGTGTTGAAGGTATCTTTCGCCCACGCGCTCATATAGCCCCGGCCTCCGGCGCGTTCCAACACGGTATGACCGTTCAGGATATACATTCCTTCCTCAAAAACCGCCGCAAAAGGTTTCAGTTCCTGCGCGTCAAAATCATCCACCAGGCGCTGTCCGTGGGCGTTCATCTCCGTTCCTACCAGGATAGGCAGGTCGCGGTCCCGGGCCTGTTGAATGAATTCCCCGAGTTTGCGCACCTTCAGGGCGCGGATTTCCGGATTGGCAATGTTCCAGTTCCGGTCGGGGATCAGGTTGAGCGCCACCACGCCCTTGTCCATGAGCAGCGCCAGCAGCGCCGGCAGGTCGGCCTCGCCGGCGGAGGTCCCATCCAGCCAGGGATAGCAGGGCAGGG
>JAKLHG010000214.1 GCA_022710255.1 Candidatus Hydrogenedentota bacterium | reverse complement strand
TACCGTTCGGATACTGTGCTTACGGAACCGGACATCAGCAAGGTGTATTGGGAACTGCTGCCCGACGGCGATTTCGGCCTGCGCCGCCCGGATTTCGGCTCGGTACAGGAAGAGCAGAACCTTGTGCCCCTCTCCGACGGCGGCCTGTATTGCGTGTACCGCACGACGCAAGGCTATGCGATGGAATCTTACAGCCGCGATGGCGGGAAAAACTGGAGCCTGCCGGAACGCATGCGGTATGCCGACGGGCGACCGATCAAGAATCCGAGGGCGTGTCCGCGGCTCTGGCGTTGCGCCAATGGCCGCTACCTGTTCTGGTATCACAATCACAGCGGCAAGGACTTTAGCGGCCGTAACCCGGCGTGGCTGTCCGGCGGCGTGGAACAGGACGGGCGCATCCTCTGGTCGGAACCGGAAATCGTGTTATACAGCAACGACCCGCCCGGGAAGGAAGTACGTTACAGTTATCCGGACCTCATTGAAGCGGACGGAAGATACTGGATTACCACTACCCAGAAAACCCGCGCGTCCGTGCATGAGGTGGATGCGGGCTTGTTGGAGGGACTTTGGGGACAATTGCTCCCGGACGACTATCCCGTGGAATTGCCGCAAACTACCGCAGCCTATGATCGCAGTCCTGATGTCAGGGTAGATACCGCCCCGGCCGAAATACCCATGCCGGGTTCGCCCAACCTTGAGCATCAGGGATTTTCTCTGGAACTTGTCTTGGACCGTTTCCCTATTGAAGAAGGCCTGCTCGTGGACGGACGCACAGAGACCGGACAGGGGATGGTTCTGACCGGAACAGGGAGTGTCCTGCTGAACGGCGGTACGAATTCCTGTGAAGCGCCGCTTGTCGGTACGCCTGACGCGCTCAAAGGACCGGTTCATCTGGTGGTTACTGTGGACGGCGGGCCCAAAATCCTAAGTTTTGTGGTGAACGGCCGCCTGTGTGACGGCGCCGATGCCGGGCAGTTCGGCTGGCATCGCGTTACCCCTGAATTTGCCGTCGTGCCGGGTGCCCCCGCCCTGCGCGTCCATCCCGCAGTAAAATCACTACGCGTGTATGACCGGCCATTGCGCACGTCTCAAGCCATGCGCCTCTACCAAAACAAGAAATTAACACCAGAGACGCCCCAACCAGCTGCTTTGACCAGGTACGTTTTGGATGGGCAGGAGATCCAGATTGCCTGGAATGAATCCGGGGCGATAACCTCCCTCCTGGACAAGAAAAGCGGACGGGCGCTGACCGTGTCCGACGGGTCTGGCGTTCAGGGGTTCAGCCTGCTGGTGAGCGCCGGAGACAAGGTCCGGGAAATACACGGCAATCAACAGAACAAGCCTGCCATTTCGCTTCAGGGCAATCGCTGCCGTATTACGTGGCCCCCGCCTTTATCCGATGACACCGGCGAGGCGCATGACATTGCCGTTACAGCGAATTATGAACTTGCGGAGGATGCCGTTACCGTTACGGTCCAGTCCGAAAACTATTCCGAAGCCGTCATCCTCGAAGTCCGCTATCCCCAGGTGCCGGGACTGGCGGGATTCCGGGCGGAAGGCGATGAGGCCCCCGGCCGGCTGGAACCGGTCCCCGGCGCGCCGGTTCTGAACCTGCCCTTCAACGCCGTTTACGTCAATTACCCCGGCGGCCTGAACATGGGCTTTGTTACAGCGGTGAATGACGCTTTGGGACGGGGACTTTACATGGGAGCCCATGACGGGGTTGCCCGGCTGAAGCAATGGCGTTTCGAGGCGGTTGGTCCGGAAGGTGCCCCCGAGATCGCCGCGTCCCTGACCCACTTCCCTTATTCCCAGACGGGACAGATATTTACGGGCGCGCCCTGGGTGCTTGCCTTTCATGACGGCGGCTGGGTGGACGGTGGTCAGCGATACCGCGACTGGTTCGTGAAGACTTTCGGTATACGCCCGAGGAAGGACGACTGGATTCGGGAGAAACATTTTTATCAGATGATCATGATGATGCTTCCGGAAGGCAACATTAACTATCGTTTTGAAGATGTGCCGGACCTCGCCCGGCAGGGTCTGGCCTATGGCGTGGATTCGTTGCAGCTGGCCGGATGGCAGCGGGGGGGCCATGATAACGGGTATCCCTATTACGAGCCCGACCCAAGGCTTGGCACTTGGGAGGATGTAGAAAAGGCTATACGCGCCTGTCATGACCTGGGCGTGCGGATTTACTTCTTCGCGAACATCCATTGCGCCATGCAGGACCTGGACTGGTTCAAGGAGGAACTGCATCGGTATGTGTCGCTGAACGCTCAGGGGAAAACGAATTGGATCGGCTACTGGGGCATGGGCACCGTAGGTTCGCGGCTGGCGTACACCGTGCCGAGCATGTCTTTTGTGGATGTGAATTTCCCGGGTATCGCGGATCCGACGGCGGGTTATTTTCGGAAACTGGCGGCGCTCGGCGCGGATGGTCTGCATATTGACAAGTGCTTCCCCAACGCCCTTGAATACAATCCGGGTGTTGTTGAACTGGGCCGCAGTCCCGATGTCGCGCCCTGGCAAGGCGCGCTTGATCTCGTGGCGCGTATTGACCGGGAATGCCGCGCGATGAAACCGGACTTTGCCATTTCCTTCGAGTGCAACTGGGACCGGTTTCTGTCCTATGGCACGACGACCTGGTGGGCGGGCAACATGTCCACCGCACGCAAGGTGTTCCCGGAACTAACCGAGACCGTGGGGCACTACTGGCCTTACGATTTCTTCGGCATCAACACAGCCGTGCGCGAAGGCTGGGCGGTCATGCTGTCGCCCCACAAGTTCAACCGTGGCATGGGCTACGAACCCTGGAAGCGCATGTCCACTTACGTGGCGGAGGCCAAACGTATCTGTGATCAATACGCCGATACCATTTTCCTCGGTGAACGCTTGTATGGCAAAGGCGTGCTTTTCGGACAAGCGCCGTTGCCCGGCAGCATCGCCTGGGAGTCCTGGCGTAATCCGGTGGACGGGCGTCAGGCCGTGGTCTTCACCAATACCGCCCGGGAGGCGGTTCCGGTGTCTTTGGCCGATTTTGAAGGTAAGACGGCAGGTCCGGTGAAAATCGTTGCTCCTTTCAGCGAGGCGTATTCTGTTGTGCTGCCGGCGGAAGTTTCCGTTCCAGGCGAGCAGTTCGCTCTGGTTGTTGAGGATACGGATGGGACCTCCGCACCTGCTCAGGAACCGCAACCGGCGGCCGCAGAAGCCCCTCCTTCGTCCTTTCTTTGGGATTTCGAGTCAGGCAACCTGGGCGACTGGAAGGGCGACCCTAACTGGACGGTAGACAACAACAGTGCGGGCGGCTGGTACGCAGGATGGCAGGGTAACGGGTACGCCTGGAGCGGCCAAGGCGGCGAGGCTGCTATGGGCAAGTTACGCTCACCTGTGTTTGCCCTCGACAAGGACGGCGTGGAGGTGTTGGCTGCTGGATGGGCGGATATGCAGGGCCGCACCTGGAACCATTGGAATTACATCACCCTCAACCTGGAGGATGGCACGGAGTTGGACCGGGTCTACGCCCCGAACACGACGACCTTTACGCCGCTGGTGCTGGACGGTTCCGACCATCGGGCCCAACGGGTCTATATCGAAGCCGTGGATGATGCACCCGAAGGGGTCTATTCCATGCTGTGCCTGGATACGGTGCGAACCGTGGACCTCCCCGACATGCCCGGCTCGGAGGCTTTTAACGCGGAAGCGTATATCCGCCTTGAAAATGAGTTGTACCGCATTGAAGTCAGCAGGAGCAACGGTGTTATCACGCGCATATACGACAAGACCGGTAATCTTGACCTGATACTGGAACCGCGCCTGGCGGACAACTGGGCCTTTGCCCTGCCCATCGCAGACAAGGAGGCCTGGACGAATACCGAGGCCAACCGTATTCTCGGCGCATCCCAGATTCTGACGGGGCACACGTTGGAAAACAACACGTTGTCCTTGCGCTGGGGCGGACCGCTGGTTTCCGTGTTCGGCATCTTTTATAAGACCGCTGTGGAAATGACCATCACACTACAGGGAGACCAGGTCGTTTTTGAAATGACTATAGACAATGAGACGGACTTGGAGATCGGCGAAGTCTATTATCCCATTATCGGGGGCACCAACGGCCTGGGTGCGAAGGCCCATCAGCGGCGCGCCACGGTGCGGACTGTGCCGATGAGCACCGGCGCGGACACACAGCGGATCTATCACACCTTCGCGAACATGACACCCTTCGGTGAACTTTATCCCGAACAGGTCTATGTGTATCCCCACACCCTGTCCATGCCGTGGATGCATCTGTACAGCCCGCAGCTGAACCGGGGCGTGTATCTGGGCGCCCATGACCCGGTGCGCCGGATGAAAGCAGTGCAATTGCTGCAATATCCCGGCATCGCGTCCAACCGCAGCGATGGCAACTGGCCGCGCCCGGAAGAACTGAACGGCACGCCGGTGGGCGTGTCCCTGAACTTCGTTCATTTCGCCTACCAGCCGGCGGGCGAGCGATTCACAGCATCTCCCGTGGTGCTCCGATTCCATGACGGAGACGCCTCGGAAGCGTCTCGCTTCTATGGCGCGTGGTTCAAAAACACCTTCGGCTCTGTTGAAGCCGCTTCCATGCCCGCGAAGCTTCGAGAACTGGACCGCATTCCTTTTGCCGATATTGCGGCCATAGCGCGGGAGTTCAAAACGCAAGGGGGCGAAGTGCTCCTGCTGAAGGACTGGAAGACGGGGGGGCAGCACAACGGTATCGCTGATTTCCATCCCGATGACGAGCTCGGCGGGGTTGACAGCCTGGCCGCGGCTGCACGGGCCTGCCATGACTTGGACATCCGGCTCTTCCTGACCTTCAACCTGCAGTATGCCGATCCCGATACGGAATTCCATAAAGACCATACGGCCGGGTGCGTCTGCACGGACCGCTGGAGGGTTCCCTTCACCTGGGACGGCACCAGGTGGGTGGGACTGAATCCCGGCGCGCCGGAATTGCGCGATCTGCTTGTTGAACAGGTGCGCGCGCTGGCGGAGCAGGGTGTGGACGGCTTGTTTATCACCCGGTTCTTTACCGACAAGATAGACTTCAATCCCGTCCCGGGCATGACCGCCGACCGTGTGGATTGGGACGGCGGTCTGGCGACACTACAAGCTCTGCACGAGGCGGGCAAAACGGCTAACCCCGGCTTCATGCTGATCACCGATATGGTTCGTGACCATCTGACCACGATAGTACTTCCATCCGCCCCTGTGGATACCCTGGAACCGCTGTTTCTGAAGGCAATGTTCAAGTAAGGAAAGTGTTTGTCGGACAAAAGAATATCTCATAGAGAACCACAAGCGATTCCCTGCGGTTTCAGAAAACTGACAGCCAACCAAAATCTTATTCCCAAACAGGAGTTAGTCTCTTACCAGTAATATTCTGTACAGAATATTACTGGTAAGAGACTACACTCCTTATCTATTTGTAGACCCCTTACCTTAAAAAGCACCCTATCCCAGTATAAAGTTGTATAATCATACCTCTCCTCGCGATGTTTGTCAATTTTCTTTTTTAGTGGGCAATGTACGAATTGACGTTCCTGCCGTTCGTTGGCCCGCATCCGCACGTAAGAAATGGCGAGGATCCTAAAAGCGGCAGGATGCCGCTTCTACTATCCTTATGCCTATTGGCTTCACGCCAACAATTTGGTTTCGTACGTGCGGATTCAGCAACTACCGGCAGAGACGATGGATTCACCTTGATTCAGGTCCGGATTAGGTGGTTTCCCCGCCGGTCTGTTAGGATATGGACCGGTTCGAACCGCCCTGCACCTGCTGTTGGCTATACGGAGACCGGGTCGGCATGAAGATCACCCATACCCTTAAAAACCTGATATTATTGTGTGGTTCCCTGGCGTTCACGGCGGCGTTGATTCTGTTCGCGGAATTTGCTCTGGGCCGGTTCTTCTTCACGAACACACCCTTGGAAAAACTGCAGTTGCTTTTCCCACCCGGTTCCCGGGAGGCGTTTGAAACACCTGAATTTTCCTATACCGTCTCCATCAATCAACTGGGGTTGCGCGATCGCGAGATTGATCCAGCGCGCCATCCGGAATGTCGTATCGCCGCCATTGGAGATTCCTTCACGTACGGGTTCGGCGTGAACCTGGAGGATACGTGGGTAAAGACACTTGAACGGCGGCTGCGGGCATCCGGTCTGGACGTGGAAATCATCAACTGCGGCAGTCCCGGCGCGGGCCCGGCAGATTATGCCCGGTTTGCCAAAAAAATCGTCCCGATATTGAAACCGGACCTGGTGCTGGTCGGCCTGCTGCAGGATGATATCGGCGTCGGGGACCCGCCGCTGCTTGAAAGGGAATGGAACGATGCGTTGGCCTGGCTGCGGGCTTCCTTTCCCAACATCATGCATCTCATGGGTCAAAAACAGCCTTGGGAAACAACTACCGGCCAACCGGAAGAGATCGCCCCGTCCCAGATAAAATCCAGCCAGTTGAACCGGGAATTGGACGCCAATGCCATGCGCGTGAATCTCGAACAGGCCTCTCCTGAGGCGCGGGCCCGTTTTGACCTTCTGGAACCCGTGGTCAAGGAGCGCGCCTTGAGCGGGAACCTGAATCCCTTCATGATCGTCAGCGCACTCAACGGCCCCGATTATTATGTCTGGCGTCTGGCCCTGGAGACAAACGCCATGCAAGACTTCATCGACAGGACGGCCGCCAATCTTACCTATATCCGGACGGTGGCGGAGTATTGCGGGGGGCACGCCGCCGTGCTCGGCATACCGCTCGGCCCCTATGTAAACCGCCACGCCCATGAAGCCGTACAACGGTTGGGCTTT
>JAKLHG010000213.1 GCA_022710255.1 Candidatus Hydrogenedentota bacterium | reverse complement strand
GTGAAACCGCACAACATGTGGGGCTGTTCCAACGCCCAAGCCTTTTCGGAGGTCTCCCCGGAAATGCACTGGGAGTTTGCCATTGAACACGACCTGCGCTGGCTGAAACGCTGGGGCCTGGTGTATTACGGCTGTTGTGAACCCCTTGACGGCAAACTGGACATCCTGCGGCGTATTCCCAACCTGCGCAAAATCTCCGTAAGCCCCTGGTGCAAGGCCGAGTGCGTCATTGAAGGGATAGGCGGTGATTACGTCATCAGCCACAAACCCAATCCCGCCATCCTCGCTGAGTCCGCCTGGGATCCGGTTCAGGCGCGCAAAAACATCCGGGACTTCCTCTACAAAGCCGAAGGCCGCTGCCACATGGAATTGATTATGAAGGACATTTCCACGGTGCGCTACGATCCCAAACGGTTATGGTCCTGGGCCACGATCGCCATGGAAGAGGCGGAACGACAGGTGGGATAACGGCGTCGGATCATGGGCCCAGCTATCTGAAACAACTGTTGACCGGTTAAGAAAGTGCCCCACAAGGGGATACAACAAGAAAAAGCCTGTGTGGTCTATGAAGACCACACAGGCCTGAGGATCTAAGCAAAGGGGGCGGGTTATGCCTTTAACCGCGGCGTGTACTTGGTATGCAGCAGTTTATGGGAGACCTCGCCCAGGGGATGTCCGAGGAACTCTTCGTAAATCTGCTTGATTTCAGGGTTCTCGTGGGATTTGCGCAGCTTTCGGCCTTCATCTTCCTTGTAGATGGCCTCGATGCGCTTCATGCGAATTGCGTTGGTCGTCATGCGGGGCTGTCCCCCGCCACCTATGCAGCCGCCGGGGCAGGTCATGATTTCGATGAAGTGATAACTGGCTTCGCCGGAACGGATTTTTTCGATAAGTTTTCTTGCATTGCTTAAGCCATGCGCAACGGCGACTTTCGCGGTGACACCATTTAGGAAAGACCATTCAGGCTGGCATCCCTCGAAAGTGACCGCTGCCTCTTTAATCCCTTCCAGGCCTTCCACCGGGGTGACATGCAGGTTTTCGAACGGCAGTTCGGTCCCGGTAACGAGTTCCCAGGCCGTGCGTAAGGCCGCTTCCATCACGCCGCCAGTATTAGCGAAGATGTCCGCCGCGCCCGTACTCATACCCATGGGTGAATCCTGCGTGCCTTCGGGCAGGTTGACGAAATCGATTCCCGCTTCTTGGATCATTTTGCCCAGTTCGCGGGTGGTCAGCACAATGTCCACATCCTGTACCCCGCTGTCACTCATCTCAGGGCGCTGGGCTTCATACTTTTTCGCCGTGCAGGGCATGACGGATACGACAACCATATCTTCGGGTTTCTTGCCGATTTTCTGGGCGTAGTATGTTTTGGCTAGGGCGCCAAACATCTGCTGCGGCGACTTGCAGGTGGATACGTTGGCCAGCATGTCGGGATAGAAATACTCGATGTACTTAATCCAGCCTGGCGAACAGCTGGTAAACATGGGCAGCGCCACATTTTCCTTGTCCACAAGGGCTTTTTTCAATCGTGTCAACAATTCCGTTCCTTCTTCCATGATGGTCAGGTCCGCGGTGAAATTCGTGTCAAACACCGCATGGAAACCCAGCCGGCGCAGGGCGGTTACCATACGGCCGGTAACGAGGGTGCCCGGCTCCAGCCCAAAGCACTCGCCGAGGGCGGCACGAATCGCGGGCGCCGTTTGGACGACGACGGTCTTGGTCGGATCGTCGAGGGCGGCCCAGACGTCCTGAATCTGGTCCCGTTCGACAATAGCGCCCACGGGGCAGACGGCGGCACACTGGCCGCACTGCACGCACACGACATCATCGAGGTCCTGACTGAAGGCGGGGCCGACCACGGTGGTGAATCCACGGCCCTGCGGGAAGATGCCGCCAACGCCCTGAGTCTCATTGCACACGGTGACACAGCGGCGGCACAGGACGCATTTTCCCGTATCGCGGATCAATGCCGGGGTGCTGGCGTCCATATGTGGAGCGCTTTTTTCACCGGGATAGGTGATATCGTGAATGCCCAGGTCGTGTGCCAGGGCTTGCAGTTCACAATCGTTGTTCCGGTCGCAGGTCTGACAGTCTCCCGAATGGTCGGAAAGCAACAGTTCGACCACGGTGCGCCGGCCTTCGCGCGCCTTCTTGCTGTTGGTATGTACTTTCATCCCTTCCCCTGCCGGGGTTACGCAGGACGCCATCAGCGTGCGTGCGCCTTCGATTTCGACCATGCAGACGCGGCATGCGCCAATGGCCTGAACATCTTCCAGGTAGCACAGGGTCGGAATTTTGATACCGGCTTTTTTCGCCGCCTCAAGTATGGTGGCGCCTTGGGGCACTTCGACGGTTACATTGTCTATTGTCAATGTCGGCATGTTTTAAATCTCCTATGGTTGAGCGCTCGATTAATGAGACGCCGATTTTTCCGTCCCGCAACTGCGAAAGTCACAGCGCAGGCATCGCCTGGCTTCACGCACAGCGACACTCTCGGTATAAGCCATTTCCACTTCGTTAAAATTGTGGACCCGGCGTTCCTCGGGCAGCAGTTTCATTTCCGCCCGGGGCGCGTCGCTGGGATCCGCATCAGGATCAAATTCCGTATCCACATCAAAGGTTTCGCGCCAGAAGGCATGTTCTTCGCCGGTCAGGTAGAGGTCAATCCCCACGGCGGCACGTTCACCGGCGCCGATAGCTTCGGCCACGGAGGAAGGCCCGTCGGCGGTATCGCCGCCCGCAAACAGCCAATCCAGGGATGTCCTGCCGTACAGGGCGTCCGAAGCGACAAAGCCGTTCAGTTTTGTTTTTACCGGCAAATCGCCCAGCAGCGACTTGGTGTCCAGCGACTGCCCGACAGCGGCGATGACCTGGTCAGCAGGTTCCACGAAGGAATCGCCGTCTTCACGGACCTGGGGCCTGCGCCGGCCACTGCTGTCAAAGTCGCCCAGCCACATATGATTGCATCGCACACCGGCGACTTTGCCGCCCTTGGATACAATTTCCTGCGGGGCCACCAGTGTCTTGATGATGACGCCTTCGTTTTCGGCCTCTTCAATTTCTTCCTTGTAGGCGGGCATCTCGTCGCGCGTGCGGCGGTACAGGATGGTTACCGATTCCGCGCCCAGGCGCACGGCTGTACGCGCGGCGTCAACGGCCGCATTGCCGCCGCCGATGACGACCACTTTCTTCCCGATCGCCGCCGACCCGCGCAGATTATATTCGCGCAGGAATTCGATGGAATCATAGACGCCCTGCGCGTCCTCATTGGCGATGCGCAGTTTCGCGCCCGCCGGGGCGCCGACGGCGAGAAATACCGCTTCGTATCCTTCATCACGCAATTGCTGCAGTGTGAAATCTTTGCCAAGCGACTTGTTCGTTTCAATTTCGACGCCCATGCGCTCAATCATGCGGATTTCACGGGCCAGCTCCTCGCGCGGCATGCGGTAGGCGGGAATGCACTGCACCAGCATGCCTCCGGGACGGGGCGCCGATTCAAAGACCTTGGGCTGATAACCGAGGCGGGCCAGGAAATACGCGCAGGTCAGGCCGGCAGGGCCGCCGCCGATGATAGCCACCTTGCGCTTGGCATTAGTCTCGTTTTCGCGCATTTCCGGAAGTTGTATGGTCACTTCCTGTTCGACCATAAAGCGCTTGATGCCCCGAATCGCGACGGCATCATCGAGATTGGAGCGGCGGCATTTGTCTTCACAGGTGTGGAAGCATACCCGCGCGCAAACGGACGCAAAGGGGTTGCTGTCGCGATGCACACGCAACGCTTCGGCGTAGCGTTTTTCGGACACCAGCGATACGAATCCCGGAATATACACATTGGCCGGGCAGGCGCTCATACAGGGGGCGCGCACGAGGGCCGGGCAGACGCCCGCCGGACACCGCTTCTCGCGGATATGAATATCGTATTCTTCACGGAAATGGCGGATGGTGGAAAGGACCGGATTTGGCGCCGTCTGACCCAGGCCGCACAGGGCGGTATCCTTGATTTGCTGGCCGAGGGCGATCAGTTTCTCCACATCGCCTTCCTCGCCTTTGCCCTCGCAGATGCGGGTCACGATCTCGAGCATGCGCTTGGTGCCGACGCGGCAGGGCACGCACTTGCCGCAGGATTCATCCTGCACGAAGTCCAGGAAGAACCGGGCCATATCCACCATGCACGTGTCTTCATCCATGACGATGAGGCCGCCGGAACCCATAATCGCGCCCAGCTCGGTAAGCGTTTCGTAATCCACCGGCACGTTGAGGTGTTCGCGGGGGATGCAGCCGCCTGAAGGACCGCCAATCTGGGCAGCCTTGAATTTCTTGTTGTTGGGGATGCCGCCGCCGATATCGTAGATGATCTCACCGAGCGGTGTGCCGACCGGCACTTCGACCAGGCCGGTGTTGTTGACGGCGCCGGCCAGCGCGAAGACCTTGGTCCCCTTGCTTTTTTCCGTGCCGATGGACGCATACCATTCCGCGCCCTTGTTGAAAATGACGGGAATATTCGCGTAGGTTTCGACGTTGTTGAGAAGACTTGGTTTTTCCCACAGGCCTTGAATGGCGGGGAACGGCGGGCGGGGACGCGGCTCGCCGCGTTTTCCTTCAATGGAACGCATCAACGCCGTTTCTTCCCCGCAGACAAACGCGCCCGAACCCATGCGGATTTCGAGGTCGAAGTTGAATTTTGTGCCCATGATGTTATTCCCGAGCAGGCCCATTTCGCGGGCCTGGTTCAGGGCATTCTGCAGCCGGTCCACCGCAAGGGGATATTCGGCGCGCACATACACATAGCCCTGGTCGGAACCGATGCCGTACCCGGCGATGATCATGGCCTCAATGACGCTGTGCGGATCGCCTTCCAGTACGCTCCGGTCCATGAACGCGCCCGGGTCGCCTTCGTCGGCATTACACAGCACGTATTTTTTGTCACCGGGCGCTTTGCGCGTGAATTCCCATTTAAGACCGGTCAGGAACCCGGCGCCGCCGCGGCCGCGCAGGCCCGACTTCTTCACTGTATCCGTGACTTCTTCGGGCGTCATTTCGGTCAACACCCTGGCCAGCGCCTGATACCCGTCGCGGGCGATATATTCTTCGATGTTTGTCGGGTCGATGACGCCGCAGTTGCGCAGGACGATTTTCTGCTGCTGCTGGAAGAAGTTGATTTCCTGCAACGCGGGAATAATCTGCGCCGTGGCGGTCACCTTGAAGTTCAAGCGGCTAACGGGGCGGCCTTTAAGCAGGTGCTCGGACACGATTTCCTCGGCGTCCTCCGGCTTCAATCCCTGGTAAAACACACCATCCGGGTAAACGACCGCGACGGGGCCAATCGCGCACGGCCCCAGGCATCCCGTGCTCACCAGCTCCACTTCCTTGTTCAGGTTGTGCTTGCGCAGGGATTCCTCAAGCGCCGCGATGACGGCATGAGCACCGGAAGCCACGCATCCCGCGCCAGCGCAAACCAACACATGAGAATGAACGGTTTTCATAAGTCAAAATTCTCCTTTTGGTTTTGTTTGCTCTCCGACCGGGTTATTGGCCGATGAGATATTCCATGACGGGACTGCCCTGTATCACGTGCTTTTGCACAATGGCCTGGACGCGCTCGTCGGTTAACTTGCCATAACGATATTCTTTGCCTGCTTTGTCGCTCAGGGTTACCATGGGTTCCCGATCGCACAAGCCCGCACAGCCGGCCTGGCGCAGGGTCACATTGGATACCCCTTCCTGCTCCAGACTGCGGCTCAGTGACGCCAGAACATTGCGCGCGCCCGCAGCGATGCCGCAGGTGCCCATATGCACCGTTATGGTGATTTCCTTGGGGCCGGAACGCAAGGCTATGGCTTCCCGCGCCTTTTCACGCAGCGCTAACAGGTCTTTCGGGGATTTTATTTTGTCAGTCATGATTTATAGTCTCCTTTTCGGCGGCAACCCGCCCCGGTTATGCCTTGGCCTTGGACTCGGCCTTTTTGTCGGCCCTGGCCTGGTCCTCATCGATATATTGGTCCAGAATTTGTTGCAGCCGCGCCGGTTTCACGCGCTGATGCACATTGTCATCGATCATAATGGCCGGGGCCAGGCCGCAGGCGCCGAAGCAGCGCGCCACATCCAGGGAAAAGACCCGGTCAGGCGTGGTTTCGCCCACGTCAATGCTCAGGCGATGTTTCAATTCGTCCAGCACCTGTTTCCCGCCACGCACATAACACGCGGTACCCAGGCAAACACGAATCATGTGTTTTCCCCGCGGGTGAGTTGAAAAGAAGGAATAAAACCCGACAACCCCCGCCACCTCGCTGTAGGGTTTGTCCAACCCCAGGCTGATTTTACGCAACGCTACATCCGGCAGGTATCCGAAGACCGCCTGCGCCTGCTGCAACACGGGAATCAACGCACCCGGCTTGTCTTTATATTCTTGGATGATTCCATCAAGACGCGCCAGCAATTCCTCCTCGCTCGCCTCTTCCTCACAGCAACAACAACCTTGTTCTTTTTCAACCATTACACTTTCTCCTTGTAACGTCCGGCGAACCAGAGTCCGGACTCCGGGGCCAAAGTCAATGAGATTGCCGGCCCGCACGGCCGGCAACCGGATTCATACGCTTTATCCTGTAACGCCCGCCGCCTCGTGACGGCGTGCGAAATAGGCCACCTTCTCGAAGGAAGCCGTCAAATCCACATTTTCCACAAAAACACTGCGGGGCACATTCAGGCGTACCGATGTAAAATTCAAGAGGCCGGTCACCCCGGCGGCGCACATCTGGTCCGCCACGGATTGGGCCGCATTCGCCGGCACCGTTATGATTCCGATACCGATATTCCACTCGCGGACGACCACGGCCAACTGGTCGACGGGATAGCAGTGACA